>JBATLS010000278.1:0-4096 GCA_049289435.1 Saprospiraceae bacterium
ATTGGGAACGATCCGATACATATTATATGGGAGTAGCGGGGGAAATTTTCATATTTATGCAATCTGTTATATACACTTTACGTACTAATACAAATTAATAAATCATATATCTGTTAATTTTGTATAAATTAAGATATATCAACACATGTAGCACTTGAATCCAAATGTTGACTAATAATGGTACTTTTTAGGTTATGGCACTGAAAGACCCGCCTACTTATCACCAGGCAGGCTCGCCAGCATGTACAAAAACAACTCCCCAAGGCTCTATACATAAATAGTTGCCAAATAATTATATATTTATTTCCAGTAATTAACTATTTTTGTAGTGGTTAGTTATACTTTATGCAAATATGCGTTGTGTATTTGTCAATACTACGAAATAATGAACTGGACATCACTTCCCTTGTTTAGAATCGCCTTAGCCCTGAGTCTTGGTATATTTTTAGCAGAAGTCATGCCTTTTTATTTCTCTGGCTATTTTTTATTTTTTAGCTTGTTGCTTTGGCTGCTGATTGAGCTAAATTTCAATAATTTGAAGTATAAAGGCTTTGTCTCAGGGGTCGCTATGTTGGTTTTTAGTTTTCTTTTGGGAGGATGTATTGCATCGTACAAATCGCAAAAAGTAAAAACCGAAGCAGGATTATTGTTAAGTGACGTAGCCATCATAATAGATGGCCAAATCATCGAAAAACTAAAGGGAACGGACAGTAATAAATATTTATTCAGATCACGAACTTTTCTTGATACTCTTAGCAATCCTATTGCTAATGAGTCAAACATCATCCTGACCATAGATTCAAAAGATGTATCGGGCACTAAATTATTGCCTGGAGATAGACTCATCGTTTGTACAAGACCCAAAGCTTTCCTACCTAATACAAATCCTGCCTCTTTTGATTATTCAAAATTTTTGAAATATAAAAGCATTTATTTGCAATCCTATGTGAAGTCTGCTGACTATTGTTTGAAAAACGATGCAGGAAAAGCAAGTTTTAGCACTTATGCTCGAAAATCATCTGCATATGCTTCCAAAGTGCTAAGGCATCACATCAAGGATCAGGAAATATTGGGGATAGCTGAAGCCGTTTTATTGGGGCAAAAATTGTTACTATCTGAAAACATTTATCAAGCCTATGCCGACACGGGTGCTATTCATGTGCTTTCTGTTTCTGGCTTGCATGTTGCTATATTTATTAGTGTCTTTATCTGGTTTTTTTCACGGTTTGAGCGTTCAGACACCAGTTTTAAAATCTTTAAAATAGTCATATTACTGTTGATAGTTTGGTTTTATGTAGTACTTACGGGTATGCCTCCATCTGTGGTAAGGGCAGGATCGATGGTGAGCATTTATATCATCGGTACCACGGTCTTTAAAAGAGCCAATAGTTTCAATATCCTTGCTATGGCAGCGATAGTGATGTTGATGTATGATCCTTATTACCTATTTCAGGTGTCCTTTCAGTTCTCCTTTATTTCACTGTTGAGTATATTGTATTTCCAACCCAAAATAAAAGTCCTGTGGACACCTCAGAGCAAACAGATGAGATTCTTTTGGGATTTGATCAACGTGTCACTTGCAGCTCAAATATTGATATTTCCTTTTACCATCTTCTATTTTCATCAATTTCCTATATATTTTGCCATCAGCGGCATCGTTGCAGTGCCATTGGTGACCTTGATCATTTATGTGGGGTTTTTATTGATTATTACTCATGGTTTGACTTTCTTAAGTTGCCAGATCATTGCTCCTATATTTGTAACCCTAGTGTCGATATTAAACATGCTTATCAAAATGATCAGCCATTGGCCATGTAGTAAGATCCAAAATATCTGGATCACGGATACTGGTCTTATATTGATGGTAGTAGCAATATTGACAGGGGTCATTTGGTATCATGTAAAAAACATTAAGTGGTTTTATGTTTTTTTAGGTGTCCTGCTGTTAGTGATTTCTGAAAATAGGATACACGCAGTCACAACAAAAAATCATACTGGATTGTATATTTATGATTGTTTCAATGGATACCTTATAGATATCATTGATAAAGGAACGATTCAAACCATCGCAGGAGGAGATTTGACATTAAAAAATATGGATTTTGCTGCCAAAAATAATAGGATTAAGTTTGGGGTCAACAGTATAAATGAAATGCTTCAATACAAAAATAGTCCCCAAAACTCATTGTATGTGGTCAATAACGAGCTTGTATATATTTTGGACAGTAATACGGACATCTTCTCCCTAAAAGAAAAAACCAAAGTCAAAGTGTTGTTTGTGACAGGTGATGCTACCTTAGATCCGCTAAAAGTCATCAGCAGAGTCAATCCGGACATTGTAATAATTGACCGTAGTGTAAAGCCTTGGAATACTAAAAAATGGTTACATTTGCCCCTTGAAACCACTCCAATCATACACATGATCAAAGAAGATGGTGCATTTATTTTAGAACTATAACATTTATGTGAACGGTGGGTATGATCTGTTTTACATTTCCAAAAAGACCTTTTTGAGCCTTTATTTAATACCTAAATATCTATAATCTTAAACGAAGCTAAGATATGAGACCAGTGGTCATAAGATATATACTCAGATTCCTATTGCTGGGATTGCTGTACTACGCTCAAAGTATTACAGAAAAAAATCATATAGTATTATCTCACCTGTATGATTTCCTGCATAGTATTATTGAATTTTTAATATTATTGACTATGCTCAATATTGTGACCGCCATTATGATCATGATATATAGGCTTAGAAAAAACATACCTTATAAATTTTCAGACAACGTCATCAACGGGATCAATAATTTGTATTACCTGATCCTTACTTTTGGGGCCATCATGATGGTATTGGGATTTTGGGGCATAGATTTTAAAGACTTGCTGACTTCACTAAGCATTGTAGCTGCGGCAATTGCTATCATTTCCAAAGATTATGTGAGTGGGATCATCAGTGGTATAATCATCAGTTTTTCGAAAGAGATAAATATTGATGATTATGTCCTAATTGGTGAACATAAGGGTAAAATTTTAGAAATAAACCTGTCTAAGATCACCTTGCTCAATGAAGATGATGACATTATTTACATACCCAATGACAAGGTATATATGTCAGAAATCATCAACTATACAAAAAAGGAGATCAAAAAAGTAAGCATAGATTTTGAATTGGCAATAGAATATCACACTACGATTGAGCAGTTAGAAAACAATCTGGCTGATGCCTTAAGGGACTTCCATCTTTATATTGAACCTGAATCGTTCAACATCAAAATAGTTGATATCCATCATGATTTTTTAAGTTTGAAATTTCAATATAAGTTTAAAGAAGTCAATCGGGATATCGAAAAACTCATTAGAAAAAAGACCGTCAGACTGATAGCCAATAGAATAAAAGATGACTCTCAATAAAAATATTTGTAAATTATTTTGTTACATAATAAAACTTTTTGATATTTGTATTAATTTTTAATTACATCTTAAACGTTTCAAGCAAATACAAAACCTTTTTGTTGTTTTCATATGAAAAATAATAAACTAAAAAAAGAAAACAAAGACTTCCGTCAGGAAGAAAAAGAACTGACCCTTAAAGCAAAGAAAAAACCTGAAAAATTGGATCATAAGGTCAATATTAAATCCAACAAATTTTGGAAAGAAGTGATGGATGATGAAGGAGACGATATTGAAAAATTTATTAGATAAGCTTCTTTTAGGTAGCTTCTCCATCCAATTTTATATATTTCTGCTTTATTTTGGGTAGTTAACAAATTATTGTGACCCTGCGAGGTAACATTTTCCGAATTTGCACGTACTAATAGTATACAAATTATAACCCATGATGAATTTTTTTAAAAATGTCAAGATTTTCTTTGTAAAGGTATTTACCAAAACAAAGAAAGTGATCACTTTTCCTCAAGAGGAGGAGCAGGATTTATTTATTGGTGTTTAGTTATTAAGGAGTTTTAGTACTTCTTTCCTCCCCCTGGATAAACTAAATCCCAACTTAGAAAAGTGTTTGAGAACAAATTTTATTCTGTTCCCAAACACTTTTTTGTTATACCTAAATTAGAGTATGTTTAAATTTTTATTGCCT
>JBATLS010000279.1:0-7277 GCA_049289435.1 Saprospiraceae bacterium
CAAATAGCTCAGATAGAGGTATGGATCTCTGACGACAGACCCGAATATCAGGATAACTCTACGATGGTCGCAGCCATAGCAGACTTGGGAGAGCCCAATGCAAATATTTTTACTTCGGATCCAAGATTCAATCCAGTCAATTGTATAGCAAGAGATGATCTCGACAATTGTCTCCCACGCAATCAAGCCAACACCATATACCAAAAAATCAGCAGCAGCAAAGACATCGTAGATATAGATGAAGTAGCCAAAGAATTGACCAGCCCGACTTTTGGCCTGAAGAGGACAAGGGATTTTGAGGTATTCAGAGGTAGGAGGCTCAATGCATCTGAATTTACATTCCACCCAAAACTTGGAACATTGTCACTCAATATACGCCTCCGACCAAATCAGGTGCTGGGCGTAGCGTACAATTATTATTACACATCCAATTGTGATACACTCTATCAGGTAGGGCAGATATCTGCCAACTCTGTCCAACCAGGCAACCAAACAGATACCACCAGAGTCGAACCTCCCAAGGTACACTTTGTAAAATTGCTCAAGTCCACCAATCAGGTGACGACATCACCCATGTGGGATCTTATGATGAAGAATGTGTATAATCTACGAACGTCTCAACTCAATCAACAGGATTTTGAATTTGATGTTTTTTATGAAAATGATTATGAAGATGGAACTTTGATCAAGCACCTACCAGAGCCAAATCTGCGAAAGCTACCACTCCTCCAACTTTTTAATCTGGACAGACTCAATAGATTTGGTGATCCACAGCCAGATGGATACTTTGATTATATACAAGGGGTGACTGTCATCGAGCGATCAGGTAGTATCGTATTTCCGGTGCTGGAGCCATTTGGTAGCCACCTGAGTGCATCGAAAATAAATACATATCTGCCTGGAATCACTATCTCTGATTCGTTATTGCTGGCAAAATACAGGTATCAGGAACTCTACGATACCAGTATCAGTATAGCGGCACAGGATCTTGCCAAAAATAAATTTAGAATGGTGGGCAAAGTGAAATCCACCGCCAATAACGGGGAGATTCCATTGGGGCCATTTGTACCTCAGGGATCTGTGAGAGTGTCCGCAGGAGGGAAGCAACTGGTAGAGGGTCAGGACTATGAAATCGATTATTCTCTCGGCAGACTTCGGATCATCAATCCTACTTATCTGGCTCAGGGTACGCCCATCGATGTCCGATTTGAAGACAACTCCCTCTTTAGCCTACAGCAAAAAAACATGTTGGGTCTTCGACTCGACTATCAGATAAGTAAACATGCGAGCTTGGGAGCCACCTATTTGCGACTTTATGAAAGACCATTTACCCAAAAAGTAAACCTCGGTGATGACCCCATCAATAATAGGATTTTTGGTCTGGACTATAATTATGGCAACGAATCCAGATTTGTCACTAAATTGATAGATAAACTACCATTTTATAGTACAGCTGAAAAATCCACCATCAATTTTTCAGCAGAGGTAGCGGGTATCTTGCCGGGACACTCTAAAGCCATCAACACTTCATTTGATGATACAGGAATAGCCAATATAGATGACTTCGAAGGGGCGATCACCAATCTCAATTTGGGGGGCTTCAATGCCAATCAATGGTCATTATCAAGTACTCCATCTGCCACTGCATTGTCCCGAAACACATTTCCTGAGTCAGAGCTGGATAACAACCTGGCATACGGAGCAAACAGGGCAAAGCTCAACTGGTACTCTCTTGATCTGGGCATCAACAGATCTACACAGGATCAAAACAATCCATATACCAGGATCATCCAGCAAGCAGAACTGTTTACCAATAGACAAGTCCAACCTGGCCAGCAACAATTATTTACGTTTGACCTCAGCTACTACCCAAGCGAAAGAGGACCTTACAATTTTGACACCCGAGAGGGTCTCCCACAAGCAGGCAGCAATGGTTTTACGGTCAGAAATAATCAAATAGTACTCAATAATCCCGAAAGACGCTGGGGAGGCATACAAAGATACTTTCAAAACTCTGACTTCGAAGCCGCCAATTACGAAAGTATAGAATTTTGGATGCTCAATCCTTTTATGGACAGACAAGATGGCACTACCCATCCTGATGGGGAAGTGGGTGAAATCATCTTCAACCTCGGCAGTATCTCTGAAGATATCGTAAAAGATAATTTTTTATTTTTTGAGAATGCTATTCCTACATCACAAAGAAAAGTGCCTACTACCAATACCTCTTTTGGTAGAGCAACAGTAAGTATCCCGCTGGTCAATGGGTTTGATCTGCAGGAAGGAGCCATCCAGGATTTGGGTTTTGATGGGATGAACAATACTCAGGAGGCAGAAAAGTTTCAATCATGGATGGTCAGCAATAATGTGGCTAATCTGGATCAAGTGGCAAAAGACCCGTCCAATGACGACTTTTTGTTTTTTAACGATCCATCCCTCAATACTGAGACTAACCTACTCAATAAAATGAAAAGGTTTAATGGCCCCGAAGGCAACGCCCCATTAAATAATTCCAATACCAACGATTTTATCAGAGGTAACAGATTTCCGGATACCGAAGACATCAACAGCAACAAATCACTCGATCAGACTGAAGCATTTTATGAGTACAAAATTACGATCAGAAAGCTGCCCGGTACCAATGAACTGGATACATCCATATTAGGCAACCACTACAGACAAACCACCATTGTCACAGGACCAAGTGGTCAGGAAAAATGGTATAGATTTCAAGTGCCCATCAATGCAGGAGTGCCCATCAATGGGATAGCTGGATACAGAGCAATACAATTTATGAGGTTGTATCTCACCAATTTTCAATCTCCCAAGACTTTCAGGCTTGCAGATTTTCAGCTACAAAGGAGTCAGTGGAGAAAGCAGAAACCCAATTGTACTACAGACTTCAACCCTGATGCTATAGAATTTAGCATAGATGATGTGGGTATAGAAGAAAACTCAGGTAAACTACCTTTCAACTATATCTCCCCAAAGGGCGTTGTCAGAACACAGGCATTTGGTACTTTTGCCAATCTATTGCAGGATGAAAGATCTATGGTGCTCAAATTTAAAAACCTTCCTGACGACTGTGAAGTCAGCATGACAAAATTGGCCAATATCAATCTTACGTTGTACAAAAGATTGCAAATGTTTGTCCATGCGGAACGGGCTTTGGATGGCCCTGAGATTGAAGATGGGAGGCTAGCATTGGTAGTCAGATTGGGCAAAGATTTTGACAATAGTAGCAACACCACTTCCAAGACCAAGGCAGCCAATAACTTTTACGAATACGAATTACCACTGATAATGTCTAAGCAAACTGGTGATGGCCCTTCGCAACAGAGCCCAACCAATATATGGCCAGACCTAAATTATATAAACATCCCATTAGATAGTTTATTGGAGCTGAAGAGATTCAGAATCAAAAACAATATACATGTCCGAGACACCATCGAAATGCCGATGAGCGAGTCTAAAGGAGATGTCATCAGGATGGTGGGTAACCCCTCACTAGGTGCAGTAAAAGTCATCCAAATAGGCATCAGAAATCTGGATAAAAATACGCTGTATAATGGCGAAGTGTGGATCAATGAATTGAGGGTGTCGGGATTTGAAGAATCTGGTGGAGTAGCTGCTCAGGCAAAATTACAGATTCAGATGGCCGATTTGGGAGAGATCAATGTTTCCGGCAATTATAGCAGTATTGGTTTTGGGGCATTGGACAAAAGATTGATGGAAAGAAATAGGGAAGAAACCATACAATATGACATCTCGGCAAATATAGATGGTGGCAAAGTTTTGCCAAAGGCACTGCAATTGTCTGTACCAGTATATGCTCAATATCAAAAGACGATCATCACCCCACAATTTGATCCATTTGATCAGGATCTGGAAGTAAAAGACAAGTTGAGCCTAATCGATGATGCGAGTGCAAGAGATTCGATCAGTCAAATAGCCAGAGAGCAGATCACCATCAAAACATTCAACCTGACCAATATCAGGACACAAGCAGGTGGCACGGGTAAGCCGTGGTCACCTTCCAATCTGACTCTTTCATATGCATTTACTGAAAACACCAAATCAGATCCGCTCATCAAAGAGGACAAGGCGGTGCAAAAAACACTGGGACTGGATTATACTTACTCGAGAAGAAGTACATATATAGAGCCGCTCAAATTCATCAAAGTGAAAGCACTCAAAATCCTTTCAGAATTCAACTTTAGTTTACTTCCCAGTAATTTTTCTTTTACGAGTAGAATGCATGACCAGAATAACTCCAGAACCTTCAGACTACCCAACTCGCCAGTATTTATTTTTGATGACCGAAGATTCAGCTGGGAGAGAAACTATGTACTGGACTGGGATCTGACTAAAGCTTTGAGATTCAACTTCAGAGCCAATACCAACTCTATCATAGACCAAATCAGACAAGCTGGCATAGCAGATACTGCCGAAGAAAGAGAGTGGGTAGATCAATTTGGCAATAATGTGACACAAAGTGTCATCGACGATCCACAATATCCTACCTCGTACAGAAATCAAAATATTCGAGATCTGGGCAGAAGTAAAAATTATAATCACAATATTTCTCTCAATTACAGATTGCCTTTTAAGAGCATTGCGATACTGGACTGGATCACTTCAGGAGCTGATTATAGAGCAGAATATGCTTGGGATGGAGGTAGTTTGATTACCATAGATGATCTCAATACTCCCCTTGGAAACACGATCAGAAATGGACAGAACATATCATTCAATACGACTTTTGATTTTAGTAAACTATACAATAAATCAGCCTATCTGAAGTCCATCGAGACTGGTAAAGCCCAGCGTTCACCCAGAAAACGTACTGCACCAGCCAGCCGCACAAGGACGATATCTACCAAAGATGAAAATACCAATCTCGAAAAAGCAGATGCTGTGGTAGCCGACCAGACAGATGACGAAAAGAAGAAAAAAGAAGAAAAAGCAGATGTGCCGAGAGACCCTTCTATCGCCGAAAGAGTGCTCATAAGACCATTGATGCTGGTAAGGTCTGTGAAATTTAATTATAGAAATGATCGTACTACCCTTATCCCTGGATTTATGCCTCAGTCGGGATTGCTTGGACAAAGTGAAGGTTTTGCGGCACCGGGATGGAACTTTATAGCTGGTGTCCAACCCAGGATCTCAGGAGAAAACAACTGGCTACAGCAAAATCAGAACTGGTTTAACCCAAGTTCTAATTTTAATGATGCCCTTACTCAGACACGTCGTCAAACTTTTGATGCCAAGTTGCTGGTAGAGCCATTTAAAGATTTTAGTGTGGACGTCAGTTTTAAGAAAAATTATCAGGAGTCACATACTGAAGTATTCAGAAAGAAAAATATGGATGGTCAAGATCAGTTTTTACAGCTGGCAAAGTATGAAGTAGGTTCATTTGATGCTTCATTTTTGGCACTTAATACACTATTTGACAATAGTTTGGGTCTATATACTCAATTTAAAGAAAATAGAGAGATCATATCCAGACGACTCCCCAATGTATCAAATCCTGGTGTCCATCCGTCCGACCCTTCCTATGCAGGAGGATATGGCCCCACGCACAATAATGTCACTGTGCCGGCATTTATAGCTGCATATACCCGGACTTCTGCATTTGATGTGGATCTGGATCAGCAAAAAGTATTTTCGAACAATACTTATATCCCAAAACCCAACTGGCAGCTCAATTACAACGGGCTATCCAGGATCAAATCGTTGAGAAATGTATTTTCTAACATCACTGTCAGACATGGATATTCGAGTACCATCAGAGTAAGCAACTTTCAGACGTCACCCAATTTCAATGCTACTGATCCATTTGTAGAGCTGTCCCCCAACAATAACTATTATTCGAGATTGGAAATACCGACGGTAAGCATCCAAGAACAGTTTGTGCCTATCCTGGGGATAAGTGTGAAGACTGTCAAGGACCTGAAGTTTGACTTTGAGTACAAAATGACGCGAAATCTTGAATTAGGCATCACTCAACTGCGAGAAAATAAGAGTAAGGAAATAGTCATAGGTGGTGGATACGTCATCAAAGATGTGAAGTCATATAGCAAAAAGAGAAAGGCCAGCCGAAGAAAAAAGAATGGTGAAGAAGAACCCGCACCTGAAGAGGGACTATTTACTAAGCTTGTAAAGGACAAGGGCTCCTCTGCCATCAGTAGGGATATCCGGATCAATTTCAGTTATTCGTTGCGTGATGATATCTCACAGATCTATGACCTGCTGACGGGTATAGATGCTCAGGCTGACAGAGGTAGTAAGACCGTAACGCTCAATCCAACGGTAGAGTATGACGTAAACAAAAACCTGACCCTAAGATTTTATTTTGATTACTCCAAGATCACACCCAGGACTACATTATCCTTTCCAGTGACGACCATCAGATCAGGGATTACGTTAAGGTTTAATATCAACTAAAAATGTAACTATTTAGGGATGATCAATTTCAATCAAAAAATGCTAATTTTCCGTGATATTTCAGGTCTTTCTTCGTCAATAGCGCTGTTATTAACTCAAAAAGTAGCTTTATCTGACGAAAAAATTGTTGATTTTTGTGATTTGAAAGCATATACCTAAATAGTTACCTAAAAATATTTGACAGATCACTACAAGTCTGACGTTATAAAATATTACCTTATTTACCAACTGATCTGACTGATACATATGTCTTAAGAGGTAAAATAGATTTATTATGAAAATACGAATAGTAAAAATGTTTATGCTCTTGGGATGCTTATCTCTGTCTCTGATATCATGTGCTGATGATTCTTGTGTCCCCAACCCCCAAAGTGATTGTTTTTGTACTAAGCAATATGATCCCGTGTGTGGTTGCAATAATATAACCTATGGAAATGCCTGTGAAGCAGGATGTGATGGCATCACAGAATATACAAAGGGGGAGTGTAAATAACACGAAGTACGAAATACGAAGTACGAAATACGAAGTACGAAATACGAAATACGAAGTACGAAATACGAAATGTGAAATGTGCGGGCCTCATAGGAAGTTCTGCCCACTACATCAAATAAAATGAGCTATTCAGGTAGAAGGAGAACCAATAATCATTGAAAACAGCCACTCCTATTGAGCCATTTACAAAAATGTAAGTACTTTTACAACAAAACAAAGGAAGTTGGCTGAGTTGTTAAAAAATATCTATGATGATGCGTTTTTTGACCTTTATTTGGGAGTCTTGGATAAAGTTTGTCAGAATTTTGATAAACGAACGTTTATACAAAATGTAAAA
>JBATLS010000280.1:0-5814 GCA_049289435.1 Saprospiraceae bacterium
GAAAAATAGAAGTCGAAGATGGGGCAATGAAATACAAAAATATTTTGAACTCAATCGTCAGACCTTATACTGGAAAACAATCTAAAGCATCGGCTACAGATGTAAAGGCCATCCTTTCTGTTCTGGAGGATTTTGCTGATCAAATCCATGATTGTATCGCATTAGGACAATTTAGAGTTGCATTTGATATTTTCAAAAGTGCTTTGTCCAAGCTCGAATACGTAAGAAACTATCATCTTATCTACGTCGATAGACAGGATGCACTAAGTCATACCTTTCATAAAATTATTCATACATTTAGTGAAGAGAAGCTACCACCCGAGCTTATTTTGGAAATTAAAGAGTATTTATTGGAGGTAGCCAACTTATCATACTACCACTTTAAAGATTATAGATATAATGTAATCTATCAGCTCATACCCTATCTGAAAGCAAATGAGAAAGGAAATATATCGTCAAATATCGAAAATATCATCACCAAAAAGCCTGCCTACGAAAAAAATATTCTTGTAGCATTATGGATCAAAATATCTGGCAAATTTGACACAGACGGGTCTTCCTTTGTAAAATCACAATGTTCGTCTTATCTTGAAGTAGCTGATTATCTCATACAAGACAGTCTGGATCATCTTGCTATTAAAATGCTTGAAAAACTATACCCTACCAAGAAGTATGTTAAAGATGTAACTAATAGGCTCTTGTATTTGTATGTGAGGACTAAAAATCACCCGAAATTGGTTCAAATCGTTCAAGTAGCCTATGCATCAACGGGTGAAATTAAATATATTGATATTCTGAAAGATGAACTGAATGCGGTTGATTACTATGCAGCACTTGATAGTTTACAACAAGATCTTAAAGAGCGATCAACAGATCCAAAATACCTACTCAGGATATACCAAAAAGAAGAAAACTGGTCTGGAATCATCTTCCTATTGGACCAAATAAATGACATCGACCTGACCATGCAGTATGATGCTGATCTATACAAAAATGAAAAGAAGGCTTTGGAGGAATTGTATTCACTATTGGTATCCAGATATTTGGACGCATACATAGGTGATATCGTAGCTGACTACCTAATGCAGCTTAGAAATCATTTCAATAAAAAAAAGATGTCAGGATTAACCCAGACTATTCATCATCTGCTAAAAACCAAATATGCTCAAAGGCCAAAATTGATTGATATTTTTGCTTAATAAAAAGTAAAGTAAACTAACTACGGATATATCTTACGTTTTTCTCTTCTTTTTTTGTGCTGCAGGAAATAAAATATTGTTTAGAATGAGTCTGTAGCCGGCGCTATTGGGATGAAGACTGAGATCAGTCTCCGGGTCTCCCACATAGTGGCGGTAATCTTCTGGATCGTGCCCTCCATAAAAGGTCCAAGTACCAAAGCCATAAGAACCATGAATATATCTTACTTCGGATACCGACTTAGTCTCTCCCAAAACCAATACATCTGGCTTGATAAAACTCCTTTCGAACGCAGTAGCTTGCCCCATAAATCCTTTGACTGTCAAGGTATGGTTTTGACAGAGCATAGTTGGGATTGGATCCCATTTGGCAGAAAACTCAAACAAAGTGAAATAGTCCACCTCTGGTGTGATCGTTCTGTTTTTATTGTCTATATCTGAATGTTCGTATTGAAGAGGGTTTAGGTTTAATTTAAAATTTCTGAATGCAAATGTTTTGCTGAAGTCCAATTTGGACTGAGCATTGGCATCAAATCCATCGCCGTCATACATTTCAGCACAAATATCCAAACCTTCTGCTGCCAGTGCTATATCATAAGTATCTGTGGCCGAACACATTGCAAACATAAACCCACCGCCTTCTACGTATTCTTTGATTTTTTTGGCGACCGAAAGTTTTAGTTGCGACACTTTCAGAAATCCAAGCTTGGCAGCAAGTTCTTCTGTTTTACTCTGATTGAGTTTATACCAAGGTGTCCCTCCCTGGCTTGCAAAAAACTTACCATATTGACCCGTAAAATCTTCATGATGCAAATGCAACCAGTCATATTGTGCCAACTTTCCTTCCAATACTTCTCTATCATAAATTTTTTCGAAGGGTATTTCTGCATAAGTCAGCACAAGTGTGACTGCATCATCCCAAGGTTGTATCCGATTTCCTTGTGGATTGAAGTCAGGTGTATATACAGCTATTTTGGGTGCTTTTTCGAGTTTGATGGCCTCCTGATTGACTTCAGGGTTGCTGATATCATTTCTCAGAGTGATCCATTGAGCATCAGAGATGACTTTGTAGGTGACCCCTCTTACTTTTAGTTCTGCTTCAGTATTGCGCGAATAGGCATATGCAAAACTTCCGCCCCTATAATTGAGCAGCCAATATGCTTCCATGCCCTGATTGATGACCCAATACGTGACCCCATATGCTTTCAGGTGATTGGCCTGTTGGTCATGCTCCATTGGTATCAATATGTAAGATGCCCTTGCCCATAAGCTAAAAAACAATAATATTAAAAAAATCGAAATCTTATGCATCACATCTTTTTAGAAAATTAAACGTTTTAACCGAAAGAAAAATTATAGATATTTAGGTTATACAAATATTAAAATATTCATAATCTACAATATAGCTGTAGTTAAATGAGCTTTTTTTTTAATATTTGCACTCTTAATATTACAAACAAGTGATTAATACAATAAGTTTTTCATACCCTTGGTGGTATTTATTATTCTGTCTTGCGCTAGGAGCAGGTTATGGCTGGTTGATGTATGTCAAAGAAAATCGATTTTCGGACTTATCACACTGGTTCATAAAAGGTCTGGGTTTGCTGCGGGCATTGAGTGTTGCATTGATAGCACTTTTGTTGCTGTCCCCATTTATCAAAACAATTAAAGATGAAATAAAATCTCCAATTATTGTCATCGCCTCAGACAAATCAGAATCTATAGCAGAGGGTATGACCAAAAATGATTTGGAGCAATATGGGCAATCCATCGAACAGCTAAAGGCCGAACTCAAAGATAAATTTGATATCAAAGAAATCACTTTTGGGTCTGATGTACACTTAGATAAACAAGATTCGCTCACAGACAAAAGCACCAATTTAAGCCATTTACTCACGCATATTTCTGATAATTATGGTGATCAAAATCTGGGTGCACTGATCATTGGTACAGATGGTATTTATAATGAAGGCAGTCATCCACTCTACCTTGATACAAAATTGAATGCTCCGATATACACCATAGCATTAGGGGATACTACACAAAAGAAGGATTTGTACTTTCAAAACGTGTTGCATAATAAAATCGCTTATTTAGGAGATAAATTCCCAGTACAAGCCGATATATCAGCATACAATTGCGAAGGAAGCACAAGCAGATTGACTCTAGAGAGGATATCCGGAGGTCAAACTTTTAAAATCTCTGATGAAATATTACCTATAAACGCTAAAAATTACTTTGCCACCAAACCCTTTATTGTTGATGCAAATCAAAGCGGCATCATTCGCTATAGACTACGACTGACCACCATAACTGGGGAGAATAATATCACTAACAATGTCAAAGACTTTTTTATCGAGGTTTTAGACGCAAGACAGAAGATACTTTTGCTTGGTAATGCCCCGCATCCAGATTTGGGAGCATTGAAAACCATCATTACACAAAATAAAAATTACGAGGTGGAGATTGCATTCCTAAAGGATTTTACTGGTAATATTGCCAATTACAATCTGGTCATCTTGCATAACTTGCCTTCTGAAGAATCGGATATTTCGTCCATTTTGTTACAGTTGGATAGGAACAAAACACCCAGGATCTTTATCGTCGGGATGCAAACTTCTATACCTAGATTTAATCGTTCGCAAGAGATACTCAATATCATCGGAAACAGCAGAAACAATGAAGATATATTAGCTGATTTTAATCCAGCTTTTACTTTATTTACTACTTCTGACGAATTAAAAAATAAAATAAAGACATTTCCACCATTGCAAACTCCTTTTGGAGAATATAAACTAGCGGGTACTGGAAGTGTATATATGTATCAAAATATCAAAAAGATCAAAACAAACTATCCATTGATCGTCTTTGATGAAAAAAACGGTATCAAAACTACGGTCATCTGTGGAGAAGGCATCTGGAAATGGAGATTGTTTGACCATCTGCAACATAAAAATTATGACTTGGTGTCTGAGATGGTTGGTAAGACCATATTGCTGACATCATCCAAAGCAGATAAGAGAAAATTTCGTACCAGCACATCCAAAAATTTATACAAAGACAATGAGTCTATCCTGATAGATGCCCAATTGTACAATGACAACTATGAAATGATCAATGATCCGGATGTCAAACTGGTCATCAAAGATGAATCCGGCAAAGAGTACAATTATACTTTTAGCAAAACGCAAAATTATTATACCCTTAATGCCGATGTATTTCCTCAAGGTGCGTATAGTTACACTGCGAGTGTAAATTACAATGGAAAGGTCGAAACTGCTTCTGGAAGGTTTATTGTGGCTTCAGTACAGCTTGAGCAATATGATCTCACAGCAAGGCATGGTCTATTAAAATCACTTAGCGAAAAATACTCTGGAGAAACAGTGTATGTCTCAGGCATAGCATCATTGAAGGAAAAACTATTGAATGATAGTAATATTAAGCCAGTATTGTATCAAACCAACTCAACTAAAGCCATCATTCACCTCAAGTGGCTATTCTTTCTTATTTTGACATTATTGAGCTTAGAGTGGTTTATGAGACGATATTACGGAAGTTATTGATATTCAAACATTTAAAGCATTCCATTGAAATTAATCATCTAAGATGTCAGGTCTTTTAGCTTTTGTCATTTTGATAGATTCATCATACCTCCACTCATGTATAAGTCTTTCGTTTCCAGACAATAATACTTCAGGTACTTTATAACCCTTATAATCAGCAGGTCTCGTAAATACTGGGGGTGCTAGCAGATTATCTTGAAATGAATCAGACAAAGCACTTGTCTCGTCATTGAGCACCCCTGGAATGAGTCTCCCTATAGCATCTACCATCACTGCTGCGGCAAGCTC
Source organism: Saprospiraceae bacterium (assembly GCA_049289435.1). GTDB lineage: Bacteria > Bacteroidota > Bacteroidia > Chitinophagales > Saprospiraceae > OLB9. The sequence goes on from JBATLS010000280.1 coordinate 5,048, forward strand.
TCCACCTGATAACACGAAATCACCTATTGAAACCTCCATCGTCACGTGCATGTCCCTAATCCTTTGATCGATACCTTTATAGTGCCCACAAATCAAAAGCAAATGGTTAGTACACGAAAGTCTATTGGCCAACTTTTGATTGAAAGTAACACCATCTGGAGTCAGATAGATAACCTGATCATAGTTTTTTATTTTTTTTAGCTCAGAGATACAAGTATCAAGCGGTTCACACATCATGACCATCCCCGCTCCACCTCCATACTGATAGTCATCGACCTGCTGGTGGACGCCATGACCAAAAGGCCTTAAATTAATAACATTGATCTTTAGTAATCCTTTATCAGATGCTCTCTTCATGATCGAATGACCGAAAGGGCTGACCAGCAAATCAGGGACAACTGTGATAATGTCAATATCCATAAATACTTTATAAAACAGAAAATTCCGACTTTATACTCTAAGTCAAAATTTCCTGTATGACAATAATTATAAAATTGTAACTATGGGTTTATGCCCAGTAGCTCTACCTCAAAGACCAACGTTGCATAAGGAGGAATAACCCCACCTGCTCCCCGCTCACCATATGCAAGATCATATGGGATAAAAAACTTAAATTTATCCCCTACTGACATCAATTGCAAACCTTCTGTCCACCCTTTGATGACCTGATTGAGTCCGAACGATATAGGTTCTCCTCTATCTACTGAACTATCAAATACAGTGCCGTTGATCAGCATACCATGATAGTGGGTTTTAACTTTGTCACT
>JBATLS010000281.1:0-3516 GCA_049289435.1 Saprospiraceae bacterium
TCCCTATAACATCTAACTCCTACCTAATCCCTAACACCCAAAGACCAATCCCGATAGCTATCGGGACCAAAGACCAAAGACCAGAGACCAATCCCGATAGCTATCGGGACTAAAGACTAAAGACCAAAGACCAAAGACCAGAGACCAAAGACCAAAGACCAGAGACCAAAGACCAGAGACCAAAGACCAAAGACCAAATTTACAACGTTCCTCTCAATTCCTGTTCGCGTTCGATGGCTTCGAAAAGTGCTTTAAAGTTGCCCTTACCAAAAGATTTGGCTCCATGACGCTCGATGATTTCAAAAAATACTGTTGGCCGGTCTAAGATTGGCTTGGTAAAAATCTGTAATAAATAACCTTCTTCGTCCCTGTCCACCAGTATATTCATCCTTTTAAGATCTGCTATATCTTCTTTGATCTCACCGACACGCTCCAGAACTGTTTCGTAGTAGTTATCAGGTACATATAGGAACTCAATGCCATTGTCTCTCAATGACTCGACAGTGTGGACGATATCATCAGTAGCTATGGCAATGTGTTGCACACCAGCACCTTTATAAAAATCAAGATACTCCTCGATTTGAGATTTTTTCTTGCCATGGGCAGGCTCATTGATAGGGAATTTGATGTATCCATTTCCATTGCTGACGACCTTACTCATCAGTGCAGTATAATCGGTGGATATATCTTTATCGTCAAAGGTCACCAGCAATTTGAAGCCCATGACGTCTTCATAAAACTGAACCCATTTATTCATATCTCCTAGGGCTACATTGCCTACACAATGGTCAACGTATTGAAGGCCCAAGGGTTTGATTTTTACATTGCTCTTTCTGGCAATATATCCTGGCAAAAAAGCTCCTTGATAGTTTTTTCTCTCAACAAGCGTATGTATAGTCTCGCCGTATGTATGTATAGAGGCTATGACTACCCGTCCATATTCGTCTTTCATTTCCATAGGTTCAAAAGCACTCTGAGCTCCTCTTTGGATAGCAGTCTCATACGCAAGATGTGCATCATCTACCCACAGAGCCAATACTTTTACTCCATCTCCGTGTTTTGCTACATGACGGAGTATTTCGTGGTCCGGGTCGAATGCAGAAGTGATGACAAACCTTATTTTACCTTGCTGAAGTACATATGACACCACATCTCTTGAACCGGTTTCAGGTCCCTTATAAGCTACAAGTTCAAATCCGAAACAATGTTGATAGAATAAGGATGTCTGTTTGGCATTGCCCACATAAAACTCGATATAATCTGTGCCATTGATAGGAAAAGAATCCTGTATGGCTGGTTTATTTGGAAGGGTGGTGGTATTCATATTTTTTAATTTTAAGTATTAATTGATTTTTTATATTGGCTTAAAATGATTTTAGTTTAATATCGAGTCGCTTATATCCAGCTCAATGCATAGCTATCGTCCTCTATCTCGGCAGCATAATTGGTCATCAATAATGGGCGGAAAGTATCCACCATCACCGCCAATTCTCTGGTTTCTTTTTGTCCGATACTTTTTTCGACAGTACCCGGATGTGGTCCGTGGGGGATGCCACCTGGATGGAGCGTCAACTGACCTTTGGTGACATGCTTGCGGCTCATGAAGTCTCCATCTACATAGTAAAGGAGTTCATCGCTGTCGATATTGCTATGGTTATAAGGTGCCGGAATAGCCAGAGGGTGATAATCATACAGTCTGGGCACAAAAGAGCAAATTACAAATCCCTGTGTTTCAAAAGTCTGATGTATCGGTGGTGGCAAGTGAACTCTACCTGTGATAGGCTCAAAATTATGGATAGAAAAAGCATAAGGATAGACAAATCCATCCCATCCGACTACATCAAATGGATGCGCTTTGTAGTGATAAGGATATAGACTGTCTTGCTTTTTGATGTATAAAAGATAGTCACCTTTCTCATCATAAGTGACCAATACATTGGGCTTTCTGATGTCTCTTTCGCAATATGGTGCGTGTTCAGCCAGCTGGCCGAAGTGATTTCTATACCTTTTGGGTGTAAGTATCGGTGAGTAAGATTCCACGATCAAAAGACGATTGTCCTGAGTATCAAAATCCAGCTGATAAATGGTGCCTCTCGGGATCACCAGATAATCCCCATTTTCAAATCTGATATCTCCGTACATCGTCTTGAGCGTTCCTGAGCCAACATGTACAAAAATACACTCATCTGCATCTGCATTTTTATAGAAATAGTCAGACATACTGTTTTTGGGAGCTGCCAGTATTATTTTGCAATCTTTATTGACCAAAATGGGCTTTCGGCTATCTAAATAATCGTCTTCAGGCGCAATATCGAATCCTTGCAGACTTCTGTGTTTGAGCTGTTTGTCATGAATGGTCGTGGGTGAGATATTGATAGGGTCGCCCACCTGGGTGATCATAGTTGGCGGATAGTTGTGATAGAGTAGGGAATACATATTGCTAAACCCTTCAGTAGAAAACAGTTGTTCGCTGTATAAAGTGCCATCCGCTTTTCTAAATTGGGTATGTCTTTTAGGCGGGATTCTTCCGAGAGTATGATAATGCATGGTGATATTATTTTGAAAGGTTTTCAAATATTTTATTGAGCGCATTTTCCAGCGCTTTGAGCTCGTATTCAGTGATACCATCATAAGCGTTCTGTCTGAATTGCCTGACCAAAGGAGCAACAAGAGCATATCCTTTTCGACCATTGTCGGTCAATGAGAGTTTAAATTTTCTCCTGTCATTGGCATCTGCATCTTTGGCTACAAGTCCGTTGGCGACCAACAGATCGATCATGCGCGTGATGGTAGGCGCATCTTTAAAGGTCAGCTCTCCGAGTTGCTGTTGACTCAAACCATTGTATTGGTGAAGTATCTGGATAATGATCCATTGATCGATGGTAATATCCACTTCGGGGTGTTGCAACAGGATTCTCGAAAATGACAGCCTCATCATCTTTACCGTTTTTTCTATGGTAATACCCGATAATTCTAAAGTTTGATCAACGATCATATCAAATCAAAATTAGTTAGTACACTAATAATATGCAAAACAACTAAAATGTTTTGATATCTTCAACTATTTTGACGATTTAAAATGAAACTTGGAAATTAATCAATAGTAAAGTCTATCTCAATTGGTTACATGGACGAGTATGGATTCGTTAGTGAAATAAATAAAACTTAATAACTTTATAAATTCATTACAATTTATAGCAAAGTATAGAGTAGCTGCCCATAATGACTGGTTAAGAAATAAGAAAGTCATTGTCATGCCATAGGTATCACACTGATGATATAGATGGTAAGTATGGTATAGCTACGGAAATAGTCTAGTCTTATCTTAGGTGTGCACCTCAGCTGAGATGGAAGTAAGGTTTATATTTTTTTTGAGATAAAATCCAAAATCCTTCAAAAATCATACTGACTGCTATTTTTCTTCAGGTTCATTTCCTTCTCCCGATAATCAGGCATGATGTCAGCTACGATTTTCCAAAACCGATCCGAATGATTCATCTCTACCAGATGTGCGAG
>JBATLS010000282.1:0-12019 GCA_049289435.1 Saprospiraceae bacterium
CCAAAATATCTGCGGCTGTAGTCAAGGTATTATGAACAAAAATGGTGTTAAAATCCGGTTTTAAATGTTGGATGGTGAAATGCAAAGAACTTTTTCCTAATGGTCTAAAATGATCCATATTCATGCCGAATCCATTAAAAAAGTCAAAAAAACCACCTGAACCATCCATAAATAATTGGTCTTCATCAGGTGTCTCCTGATTATGAATACTGATGGTACTTCCTTTTTTATTATTATCATTGACATATTTAAATAAATCGGGACTCACTGTATAAGGTGCATGAGGTACATAGCTCTTTTTATTATGTCCAGCTTCGCTTTGTGCATGCATGACTGGTTCATATTGTTTGATAGTACTATTTGTCATAGAAGGTTGCATAAAGTCAAACATCTCTACAAAAGTGTAATAATCTATTTGACTCGATGACTTTACATGAGCAGTATCAGCTTTATTGGAAATATCGCCGACAGCCACGATTCCATTTTTGCGCATCTCAGCATCTCCATCTACGATGGCCTGATCGATGATGTCTTGATCAATATCTCTATATGAGACCACCCTGTTTAGAAAAGGGAGCAGGCCGGTGCCAGTATCTACTTTGTTTTTCATATGGGAGAGCTCCAGGTGACAATGTGTATTGATCAGACCAGGTACAAGGACACCAGATAATTTTCTGACTGATGCAGGATCATGCGAAGTTTTATGATCCAGACCCAAGATAAGTCCGCTTTGATCAGTAATGATAATAGTATCATCACTCCAGCTTCCATCAGATGACAAGACATGATTCGCAGTTATTTTATATACCATTTTGACAAGTTTTTTGATTGCAATATTAATTCATTTATATGAAAATGAAACTAAAGAGCTCGGTTTTAATAATCACATTTGAATGGATCATCGTCAATATGACAATCTACTGACATAGGATACTTTTACTTCACATTGATACCACTTACCTTTGTGGTCTAATATAAAATATTAATTATTAATTAATTCCATCAATAATACATGTCACTAAGCGTGATTCAATCTAAATAATAAATACATGAAATGAGCATGAACCATCTTTGTGGTACCTGCCTGACTTGTGAGTAGGCGAGCACAAACCTTGATGATTATTTTCATGCGAATTCCATGTGACCATTAAAAACAAATAAAATAAACACATGAAATATTTTTATCTCTTTATTTTCACTAGTTTTTCTATCCAACTATCTACAGGACAATCATTTGTAGAGATGAGTACAGGTGCAGGCTACAACAAACAAAGTTTTGTTAAGCTGTCCACTGGTGCTCAAAAACAAGTCAATAATGATAGCTGGGATTTAGCGTTCTCAGCATTTGGATTTCAGGATGCGGGAATATTTATCAACGAATCTGCGGGGAGTACTATGGGCCAGAATCTCCCACTTACAGAATTATATTATGCTCAGACTACGGACTGGAGTGCTGCCATAGATGTGGAAAAAATCAAGGATGTCACTTATCTGAATAGTGAAGCATCGTGGGTGTATGGTGCTTTCAATGAGACAAGGGATACACTCAATCCATTTGATTACGGATGGGGTAAATATCAGCCTGCGACCAATAGAGTGATCGGTGATAAGGTTTTTGTGATGAGATTGCGCAATGGAGAATTTCGCAAGGTAAAAATAGAATCCCTCACAGGTACGACCTATACCTTTAAGTATGCCAAACTGGATGGAACTGGAGAAGTCACAAAAACCCTAAATAAACTCACTGACAACAGAGGACAAAAGCTCATATTTTTCAGTTTCACTACCAATAACACCGTCGATGTATTGCCAGCAACAGGTTTCGATCTCATGTATTGCAGATATATTTCACTCGCTAAAGATCCCAATGGTACCATAGTGCAACAATACAACGTCACAGGGGTGCTGACAGGACCGGGGGTACAAACCGCTAAAGCTACTGGCATCAACCCTACTACAGTGTCGCTCAATGATTATAAGGATAAATTCGTATCTAAGACGGATGCCATAGGCTATGACTGGAAAAATCTGGTAGGTACAGGTTGGGTGATCGATGCTACCACAGTGTATTTTGTAAAGACTGAAGATGGTAAAATATATAAACTACAATTTATTGATTTCGAAGGCTCAGCTACGGGTACAGCAGTGATTCAAAAGACGGATTTGGGAGTATCATCATCCAATGAAATCGAAGGTGTAGAGACTGGTATTTTCCCAAATCCAGTGTCCAACCAATTGTTTATATCGCTGGACATCAGTGAATCCTTGTCTGGAAATCTCAGAACAGAAGTCATAGATATCAGCGGAAAGGTCATGACCAGTGGCACCATCGATGCTTCATCAGGTTTCAAAGTATTGGAAATCAACACCGCTGACTGGAATGCGGGCATGTATTTTGTCAAAATAATAGACGAAAGAAATCAGACGGTCTCCAAAATGATCGTCAAATACTGATAGGAATGAAATATCTTGCTTGTTTGATGATATTGGGTACTTCGATTGGTCTTTTTGCGCAGCAAGAGCTAGACTCACTTTGGATCAAAAGCATGGATCAGGTGGTCATCACCGCCCAGTTTACACCTACGGATACCCGCCAAACGGTCAATACAGTCAGGATTCTCAACAGAAAGACCATAGAGCAACGTGGAGTCGTCAATCTTCAGGAACTTCTACAGACAGAAGCCAATATCAGAATAGCTCAAGACCCGATATTAGGTAGCGATATCAGTGTCAACGGCTTGAAAGGTGAAAATCTAAAAATACTTATCGATGGTGTACCTATCGTCGGCAGACTCAACGGTAATATAGATGCAGGTCAAATACCACTCAACTCCATCCAAAAAGTAGAAATCATAGAAGGTGCTCAATCGCTGCTGTATGGGTCTGAAGCATCAGGTGGGGTGATCAATCTTATCACGCGCAAAAGCCAGTTGAAAAGCATAGACACAGAAGTAAACACCCAGTATGAGACCAATGGATTTCGAAATTTGTCTGCCAGATTGGGGTACTCTGCCAATAAATTTACCATACAGGCATCTGGAAATATACAAGAATTTGTGCCGCTTACTGATACTATTCAAGGAAGAGATCAGTTATGGAATCCCAAAAGGCAAAAGTCAGCCAGAGGCATGTTCAGGTACAGTCCTTCAGAAGATTTTGACATCAGGCTCACTGGAAATATACTCAGCGAACAGGTGGATAACCTAGGAGATATCAAAAGACCCGTATTTAAGCCTTATGCTTTTGATGATTACTACATGACTGATCGACAAGATATCAGTCTCTTTAGCGAAAAATGGACCAAATCAAGGGATTTAATCCAGATGACCATTGGTTGGAATGCGTTTAGCAGGATAAAAAATTCTTATCGTCTCGATTTTGATAATGAAAGCCTGTCATTGCTCGAGGGTATGCAGGATACATCGTCAGCTCGTGGGATTCTCACGAGGTTTACATATGCGAGTGAGCGTAAAGAACGAAAATGGAGTTATATATTGGGGGCAGAAAACTACTACGAAAATGCCACGGGCACCAGGCTTTTTGATACTACATCTACCATACCAGGTCAGGCATATACTAACGATTTGGGCGTTTTTGCCAGTGGAAAGATAAAACTACACAATGAACTGACCATCCAGTCTGGAGCTCGGTGGACAAACAATATGAGATATGGAAATGCCGTCACTCCTTCTACCTGGCTGCTATGGCAACCCAAACTGCCATTTCAGACGAGATTATCATGGGCTTATGGATTTAGATCTCCTTCGGTCAAAGAGCTATTTTTCAATTTTGTGGACATCAATCATTTCGTCATAGGAAATCCCGATCTTAAACCTGAGCGGTCTGTCAACCTACGTGGAGAAATCACCTGGAAAACGATATCATTTGAGAAAGCCAATGTTTCAGTCACTACTACTGGATTTTACAATAAGGTCACTGACAGAATCATCCTTACAGCACTTGGCCCCGTACACTATGAGTATAGAAATGTCAATCAATGGATGACTAAGGGTGGAAGTATTCGCCTTCAGGCAAATATTGGGGAATGGCTTAGATTTCAGACTGATGTCATTTCCACTGGTTTTCACAATACCAATGCGGACCAAAATAGTGATACAGGACAATTGTGGTCCACTGATTGGGCCAATGATTTGACCATTGTCATGCTAAAAGGAAAGATGAGCTGGAATATCTGGCATAAATACACCGGTAAAACACCGTTTTTTTATAACGAAGATGGAAAGTCAGTACAAGGAAGTACTGATGCATGGAATATGCTCAATTCGGGCATATCTACCCAAATCCTTGAAAAAAAGCTGATGCTTAATTTAGGTGTTAAAAATATATTTGACATCCGACAATTGCAAGCCAACAACAACAATGGTATCCATATAGAAGCCAGCAACCAACAAAACCTACACTGGGGAAGAAATGTCTATGTAGGAGTCATCTATCAGTGGCAGAATTAAGATTTCGTCGGATAGAATCTAATTTTTTCTTCTTGATTTCTTTGATATAAATGTTTTTAAACCATTCAAGTTCGCCATGACAATCCCGCTTGACATAGGCGCAGCCTACCTTTAGATTTGCATTTTAATTAATTTAATCACATTAAATTTATTAATATGTATTACTTGTTGGGTCCAGGGGGTGTGGGAAAGTTTTATTTTTGTCGTTCAAAAGTAACATATTTAGGTTTCACTACCACAATATTACACTTCTCATTATAAAACAAAGCAAAAATTATAGCCCGTAGAAAAACCTAAATTCATTCATTATCGGCTATTGGTTAGGAAATATGATAATATACATTATTTTTGTGCATTATTTTATTATAATATATCGTTAGTTATAGAGTAGGATATATTATATTGCCATTCATTGCAAAAGTTAAAAGGTTAAAAAATGAGATTTGAAGTTTCCTCTTCTGAACTACAGAGACAGTTAAATATTGCATCAGGTGCCATCAATGCTAACCCGGTGCTTCCTATCATGGAAGATTTTTTATTTGATGTGCGAGATAATGTTTTGACTATCTCTTCAACCAACCTGGAGACCACGATCATCACACAATTGGATGTGACATCAATGGAAGACGGAATAATTGCGATCCCAGCAAAAATATTATTGGAAACGATAAAGGCACTTCCTGAGCAGCCAGTCACTATTTCTGTAGAAGAAAACAATGGTGTGAAGATCACTTCTGTTTTTGGAGTCTATAAACTTTCTGGAGATAATGCGGAAGATTTCCCGATTCCGCCGGAAGAAGATGATGTAGAGACCTTGTCCCTCCACTCAAAAAAAATACTCAAAGGGATTACCAATACTGTATTTGCGACAAGCAATGATGAATTGAGGCTCGCTATGACGGGAGTTTTGATCCAGATAGATTTTACAAAATTACATTTTGTGGCTACTGACGCCCACAAACTCGTCAAATACACCGTAGGAAATCTCAATACGGATATTACTAAGTCATTGATCATCCCTAAAAAAGGATTGAATCTTGTCAAGTCTGCATTGTCAGAAGAATGTGATGTCAACATCAGCTTCAACAAGCAAAATATATTTTTTAGCTTCGGAAGGACAAAGATAGTATGCAGACTCATTGATGCTAAATATCCAGAGTATAATGCCGTAATCCCCGTAGAAAATCCATATGAAGCGGTGATCAATCGTAAAGACTTTCAAAATTCTCTACGCAGGATTGCCATTTATGCCAATAAATCTACCAATCAGGTGATACTCAATATTTCGGAAAAAAGTATGACCATATCTGCGCAGGATCTTGATTTCTCCAATGAAGCGACAGAACAACTCAATTGTTCTTTCACAGGTGAAAATATGACCATCGGATTCAATGCTAAATTTTTGGGGGAAATGCTCTCTGTGCTGGAGAATGACGAAATTAAACTGCTTCTCTCTACACCAAGCCGAGCAGGGTTGATCATTCCGACAGAAGAAGATGCCGGCGAATCATTGTTGATGTTGGTGATGCCTGTGATGATGGGTAATTGATAGATGCGATGAAAACAGGATTATTTTTTGGATCTTTCAATCCTGTACACATCGGACATATGATCATCGCCAGTCATATGGTCCAATATACTGATCTCGATCAGGTATGGATGGTGGTCAGTCCTCATAATCCATTAAAAACAAAGGCTTCACTAGCTGGAAATGCCGACAGATATCATTTGGTACAATTGGCGATCGGGGATAATATCAATATACGTCCTTCCAATATAGAATTTTCTCTGCCCGTGCCTTCATATACCATAGATACACTCACCTACCTAAAAGAAAAGTACCCTGATAAAGAGTTTGCCCTCATCATGGGAGGCGACAATCTGGCAAGTATAGAAAAGTGGAAAAACTACCAATTATTGCTGGAAAATTATGATATATATGTGTACCAAAGGCCAGGACATGATGATTTGAAATATCAAAACCATCCAAGAGTCAATATCATAAGTGCCCCTATGCTCGATATTTCTGCTACATTCATCAGACAAGCCATCAAAGAAGGACGATCAGTACAATACTTGGTCCCCGACTCAGTCTATGACTATCTGGAAAACAGCAGTATGTATAAATGATGCAAATTGGTCCATCCCTAAAACAATATTCTATCCAGTTTTTGCTTTTAAATAAAGGGATTATAAAAACGTGGTATCGCATAAAAAATGATTAGATTTTTACTTTATATTGTTTTAGGGATGATAGGTTGCAGCATATTGGCTGCGCAAAGCAATCTACCATTGGGTCAGTGGAAGTCTCATTTGTCATATAAAGAGGGACGGCTCATCACCCAAAGCAGCAATAAAATCATATATGCCTCAGCAAAAGGCATTTTCACCATCGATAAGGATGATTTGTCCGTTGATTTTATATCCAAAGAAGATGGCATATCTGACGTCGATGTATCAGGTTTGTATTATGACAAATCAAACAGTCAGTTGATCATTGTCTATACCAATAACAATATTGACATTATGAAGGGAAGTGATATAATCAACATTCCTTTTATAGAGACCAATACATCCATCTTCGGGAGCAAGTCTGTCAATGATTTTTATATCGCTACAGATAAGGAAGCATATATCGCTACAGATTTTGGGATACTGGGATTTGATCTGAAGAATCTCGAATTTCCGTTTACTACTTTTACTCAACTGAAGATCAACTCAATAGTCACACTAGGAGAAAAATTGTATGCGGGCTCTGAAGAAGGGTTATATAGTATAGATATCAAAGGAAAAAACATTTCAGACTTTAATATCTGGCGTCATCACAAAGACAATGAGGGCATCCCGCAAATTGGCAATATCAAATCTCTAGCTGTCAAATACAACCAACTTTTTGTTCTCGTCAATAACAGCGTATATAAAATGTCTTCTGATGGAAAGTTTTCCTTAATATATACCCCTCCCCGTCCCAATGATATCATAAACTATCTATCCGAAGAAGGCAGCGAATTGATGATAGGTATAGAAAACAGCAATAATGGCCGTACAATCTTTTTAAGTCAATCAGGCACAACTACTGAAGGTGCCAATGGTTGTATCAACAGGGTCGTATATGCTGTGGAAGATGAAAAATCCCGTGTATGGTATGCTGACCTGTGGGAGCCGGTCAAATATACAGAAGGAAAGATATCTGGGTCGTGTAAGAATTTAGTATTTCCGGTACCTTTTACCAACGATGCCAGCAATATCAGATTCAAAAAAGATAAAGCATATGTCGCTTCCAATGGTGTGACCGAGGACTATCAGTATAAGTTTACCAGGTATGGATTCTATACATTGGAAGACAATCAATGGATCAATTTCAACCAAAATAACATCCCAAAAATAATCGAAACTGATTTTTTGAATTTATTTAATATCGCACCACATCCTAAAACCAATGAAGTGTATTTGGGCAGCTATTATAACGGTATCATATCCTACGACGAAAATACTAAAGCAACCGAACACTGGAATAAAGATAATAGCATCCTGCAAGCAGTGGTAGGGGACGAAGCGAGAACCAGAATAGCCGGACTCACTTTTGACAATGACGACAATTTGTGGATTTCCAATTTCGGATCACCCAAGCCTCTCGTCGTAAAAACAAAAGATAATACCTGGCATAGCTTCAGTGTCCCCGGAAGCACCCAACTTGCAGAAATAAGTGTGGACCAGAGAGGAAATAAATGGATCGTCGTGGTGGGTGTAGGAAATGGTATTTTGGTTTTCAATGAAGGAACAAAAATAGCAGATCCTACGGACGACAAGATGAGGTATATTACTAAAAACAATAGTATTTTATCTGGCAACAAAGTCAACTGTGTAGTGACAGATCTGGATGGCGATGTATGGGTAGGCACTGACCAGGGTCCAGTAGTATTTGATTGCTCGGACCCATTGGATGATGTGTGCCGTGGAAAAAATCGTCAGGTAGTTGTAGAAGGTATTGCTGCGTTATTGTTACGTGCCGAAGACATCTTGTGTATAGAAATAGATGGAGCCAACAGAAAATGGTTTGGGACAAGAAATGGGATATTTGTACAATCTCCAGATGGAAGTACTCAGATCTTTAAATTTGATGTAAAAAACTCCCCATTACTCGACAATAAAGTAACAGATCTCTCTTTCAATGTGCTCAGTGGCGAAATGTTTATCGTCACACCTGGGGGCATACAAAGCTATAGGACCGAAACTACCAGTGGTGGAAGATCTCACAGCAGCAATGTCTATGCATTTCCCAATCCTGTGCGTCCCGACTACACTGGACCCATTGCCATCAAAGGTTTGGTGAGAGACGCAAATGTAAAAATTACCGATGTCAATGGCCGATTGGTCTATGAAACCACCGCACTGGGAGGTCAAGCCATCTGGGACGGCAATGATTACAATGGCAAGAGAGCTGCTACGGGTGTTTATCTAGTATTTAGTGCAAGTGAATATACCTCTGCTTCCCCTGAAGCACTGGTATCCAAGATACTTATAGTGCAATGAAGTGATGTGAACATATTGGTCATAGCCAAAGTGAATTAATTTCAGTTGAATTAATAATTCGTTTTTGAGTCACGGCTCTACAATTATTTATAAATATATGATTAAAGTCATTTAGTTTTATGATCAAAGTCATAAATGATCTTTAACACATGTTTGACCTTTGTGCAAAAATAAAATCATCAGAAAATGACAAACATCAAAATCACATTCATCTTTGTAGCCATTGTTTTTTTTGTAGCATGCGGCGGCAATACTCCCAAACCAGCAACCGATTCAGCAGAATCAACTTCCACAGCTGAACCAGCTCCCGAAGCCAGTACTTATGACCCCAATCGAGGAGAAGGCAAATATACCGCTGACAACCTAGTCATAGACGCTGCTCTCAATGCACCAATGGCGTCCTCTGGCGAAAAAATATCTGGCGTCAAGTGTACTTCTTGTCACAAATTAAGTGATGAACGACTCGTCGGACCAGGGTGGAAAGGTGTCACTACAAGAAGAACTCCACACTGGATCATGAATTTTATTACCAATCCTGACCCGATGATCGACAAAGACCCTGAATTGCAGGCACAATTGGAACTATGTCTGGTAAGGATGCCCAATCAAAGTCTCAATGAAACGGAAGCCAGAGAAATAGTCGAGTTTATGCGTATGAATGATGGGGTGAAGTAATGCTCCTTGAAAAATTAAACAAACCAAATAAATAATATCAAATGAAAACACAAAGAGTATTAAATCTTTTGATGATCACTATGGTGGTCACATTAATGCTTTCTTCTTGCAGGCCTAAGAATGCTGCTACTGCTGTCAGTGGAGATAGTGCTGTCAAAGCATATGTGGCTCCAGGTCAATATGATGAATATTACAATTTTGTAAGCGGTGGTTTCAGCGGACAAATGGCAGTGTATGGTCTTCCAAGTGGTCGTCTATTCAGAGTGATCCCGGTATTTTCGGTAGATCCTGAAAAAGGATGGGGATACAGTGAAGAAACTAAGCCGATGCTTAATACTTCTCATGGTTTCATACCATGGGATGACTTACACCACATCGAAATGTCTCAAACCAACGGTGAAATCAATGGTAAGTGGGCTTTCGCCAATGCTAATAATACCCCGAGACTGGCCAGAATCGATCTTAAAACATTCAAAACGGCAGAAATCCTCGAATTGCCTAATAGTGCAGGAAACCACAGTTCACCATTTGGTACTGAAAACTCTGAATATATTGTAGCGGGAACAAGATTTTCTGTCCCTCCAGATGATAAAAACGGAGACGTACCAATCAGCACATATAAAGAAAATTTCAAAGGACACATATCGTTTGTAAGCATCAATCAGGAGTCAGGTAAAATGGAAATAGCTTTCCAACTAAAAACTCCAGGAGTCAATTTTGACCTGGCAAGATGCGGAAGGGCAAAATCGCACGGATGGTTTTTCTTCTCATGCTACAATACTGAGCAAGCCAATACTCTATTGGAAGTGAATGCTTCTCAAAAGGATAAAGACTATATCATGGCTGTCAACTGGAAGAAAGCTGAAGAATATCTGAAAGCTGGCAAAGGCAAAAAGCAAAAAGTAGCTTACGCACACAATGAATGGGATGAAAGTACGCACACTGGTACTTCAACGATCAAAGATGAAGTCATTGTACTTGATGTCAGTGAGCTCAAAGACATTTGCTATATGATCCCATGTCCAAAATCACCTCACGGATGCGATGTGGATCCCACTGGTGAGTACATCGTAGGAAGTGGAAAATTGGCTGCATTGCTTCCAGTATTTAGTTTTGACAAACTTCAGGCTGCAATCGCAAAAAATTCATTTGATGGTGAGTATGAAGGTATTCCCGTCATGAAATATGAAGAGGTTTTATATGGTGAAGTGAAGAAGCCTGGTCTAGGGCCTTTGCACACAGAGTTTGATGGTAAGGGTTTTGCTTACACTTCGTTTTTTGTATCCTCAGAAGTGGTGAAGTGGAATATCAAAGACCTTGCTGTTGTGGACAGAGTGCCTACATTTTATTCCGTAGGGCACTTGTGTATCCCCGGAGGAAATACCAGAAAACCTTCACCTAAATATCTCATAGCTTACAATAAGATCACTAAAGATAGATATCTCCCTACGGGACCAGAATTGACCCAAAGTGCACAATTGTTTGATATCAGCGGTGAAAAGATGCAATTGATCCTTGACTTTCCCACCATCGGTGAGCCCCATTATGCACAGGCAGCCCCTGCTGATCTGATTAGGAATAATGGACAGCTCAAGATCTACAAAATTGGCGAAAACAATCACCCTCGGGTCGCTAAAGGAGAAGGAGAGTCCAAAGTAGTCAGAGAAGGAAATAAAGTCCATGTCTATATGACTGCAGTCAGATCACATTTCGCACCTGACAATATAGAAGGAGTCAGAGTCGGAGATGAAGTTTATTTCCATGTCACCAATCTCGAACAAGACTGGGATGTACCCCATGGATTTGCCGTCAAAGGAGCCAATAATGCTGAACTTCTGGTCATGCCCGGAGAGACGTCAACGCTTAAATGGGTACCTGATAGAGCAGGTATGTTCCCTATGTATTGTACAGACTTCTGTAGTGCATTACATCAGGAGATGCAGGGTTATGTTAGAGTATCACCCGCGGGCAGTAAAACGCCACTGACTTTCCATGTCGGAAAATCGCCAGAAGCTGCTAAAGAAGCACAATAATAATATTGTAAAATAAGAAGGAAGGGGCAGCAGGATCATTTCTTTCTGTCCCTTTTTTATTTATCTAAATTAACTTTTAATAAAGATGAAAACAATACCAAATTTATCTAAATATCTGCTTATCCTTGCTGGCTTCTGCATCTTGGGAGCCGTATATTTCCCAATTTGGCGAATTGAATTGGATGCTCCACAATATCCTGAAGGATTAGGTCTTTTGATCTATGCCAACAGACTTGCAGGAGATGTGGACATCATCAATGGGCTCAATCATTATATAGGCATGAAGACGCTCCATGCTGAGGAGTTTAT
>JBATLS010000283.1:0-8087 GCA_049289435.1 Saprospiraceae bacterium
TGTTTTGCCTTTAGATTCCCATTTTTTATCTTTATGCTCGCATTTTGCTATGCTTTTCCATATTTCTTTTAACTTTCCGATGAAATAATCATTCCTATGCCTTCCATCATCATAGCCTGTGATAAGTTTAAAGGGTCATTGACTGCTGATGAAGCATGTACTTGGATCCAAAAAGGAATATTATCCACAGCACCTGACCATACCATATGTGATGTGCACCCCGTGGCAGATGGTGGCGAAGGTACACTGTCCATTTTGTCCCAGCACTTGGGATTGACAGCGGCCGAAGTAGCAGTGCAAGATCCATTAGGCAAGGTGATGACAGCAAGGTACGGATATCTGAGGGATGAAGCATATATAGAGACTTCAGCCTCTTGCGGACTACAACTGCTCCATGTCGATGAGCGCAATCCTATGTTGACTCATACCTATGGTGTAGGCCAGATGATAGCTGATGCCTTGGCAAAGGGAATGAAAAAGATACATCTATTTGTGGGTGGGAGTGCTACCACTGATGGTGGCGCAGGGATGGCGGCAGCGTTAGGATACAGATTTCGGGATGCACAAGGTAAGGTTTTTACACCAACAGGCGGATCTCTGACAATTATCAAAAGCATAGATGACACACATATGGATGCCAAGATTAAGGATTCTTCATTTTATGTATGGACCGATGTACAAGTCACTTTGTTTGGTGACAAGGGATCGGCACATATGTTTGCCAGACAAAAAGGGGCATCAGACGAAGAAGTAGCACTGCTCGATCATGGACTGTGTCACCTGGATAAGAACTTTGAACAAATCACTCCACAAAAAAATATAGCTGGTATGGCAGGATCAGGGGCAGCAGGAGGACTGGCGGCAGGCTGTGTAGCTTTTTTGGGTGCCCATCTGGGTTCAGGTATTGATTTTATCATGCAGAAAACAAATCTGGAGTCCCTCATCGCCCATACAGACTATGTGATCACCGGCGAGGGATCCATAGACGATCAGAGTGTAGAAGGAAAAGTCATCTCGGGAGTAGCAAACATCTGTCACAAACATCATAAAAGTCTGATTCTCATTGGTGGCAGTGCTTATTTGTCCGATGAAAATAAGTCACTACTTTCCCCCAAACATCTATTTACCATCTTGCAGGATGGCATGACTCATGAGTATGCGATGAAACATGCAGGGCAAAGATTGTATGGGATTGGGCAAGAAATAGGCACTATGATTTGATGGTTCATTTTCAACTATGAAACTGAAGTATTTAAATGGTAAATAGCCATCATTATTTATATCCTGACCATTTCTACATAATGATTTAAAAAGGTAGATTTGTAGGATTTTTGCTTTAAGAATCAATTTTTCCTTTCCCCAAAAGTTTAAAATACTATCTTCGCACCTTTAAACAAATTACGGCGTCTCACCACCTATTATTTCTCTTAAGTCACACCAGCATTAAATAACACATTTACAAGAGGATTATAGACCGATTGATGTAAAATATTGGATCGGCTCAATGCCTATTTGCCGTGTTTTTATCTTTTTAAAAAAATCAAATGAAGAAGTATTTCAACCTTTTTGACACTACTCAAAAAGTAGATTATAAAACCGAAGTTCTATCTGGTCTTACAGTCGCTCTCGCGCTCGTGCCAGAGGCAGTAGCATTTGCCCTCATAGCGGGATTATCACCATTGACTGGTCTGTATGCTGCATTTATGATGGGTTTGGTCACTTCTATATTGGGTGGTCGGCCAGGGATGATATCAGGTGCCACTGGTGCTGTGGCGGTGGTGATCGTGGTGTTGGCTAAATCTCATGGTGTAGAATATATTTTCGCTACAGTAGTCCTGGCTGGGATCATCCAAATGGCCGCAGGGTTTTTGAGACTGGGCAAACTCATTCGTTTAGTACCCCATCCTGTCATTTTTGGATTTGTCAATGGTCTGGCCATCATCATCTTTATGTCTCAGCTTGCACAATTCAAAGACGTCTCAGGTAATTGGCTCACCGGTACTCCATTTTATATTTTACTTGTGTTGGTTTTGTTGACGATGGCCATTATCTATGGGCTACCCAAACTCACCAAAGCAGTTCCGGCTTCTCTGGCAGCTATTTTGGTCATCTTTGGCATGGTATCACTTTTTGATATTGAAACAAAAACGGTGGGCGATATTGCCTCTATTCAAGGTGGATTTCCTCCGTTTCATTTACCTGCTGTACCATTTAACTGGGAAACTTTGATGGTGATTTTGCCTTATGCGACCATTGTTGCGGGTGTCGGTTTGATAGAAAGTTTATTGACCTTAAACATTGTGGATGAGATCACAGAGACTCGTGGTCGTGGCAATAAAGAAGCTGTAGCGCAAGGAGTAGCAAATATTTTGTCAGGTGTATTTTCAGGCATGGGTGGTTGTGCCATGATAGGTCAAAGTTTGATCAATGTATCCAATGGTGCCAGAGCCAGATTATCGGGCATAGTCGCTGCCATCATGTTGCTTATATTTGTGATGTTTGGGTCAAGCTTGATAGAGCAAGTGCCTATGGCTGCATTGACGGGATTGATGATCATGGTGGCGATCGGTACGTTTGAGTGGGCCAGCTTAAAAACATTTACCAAAATGCCAAAGTCAGATATCTTTGTGATGATCATGGTGACACTAGTGACAGTGGTGCTACATAATCTGGCATTGGCCGTCATCATAGGGGTCATCATCGCTGCATTGGTATTCGCATGGGACAATGCCAAAAGAATACGTGCAAGAAAATCCATTGATGCCCAGGGAGTCAAACATTATGAAATATATGGACCACTATTTTTCGGCTCAGTGACCGCTTTTAACGAAAAATTTGATGTACTAAATGACCCTGAAGAAGTAATCATAGATTTTGTAGAAAGCAGGGTTGTGGACATGTCCGCCATCGAAGCACTCAACAAAATAACCGAACGATATCAGAAAGTAGGTAAAAGAGTACACTTAAAACACTTAAGTCCTGACTGCAAAAAACTCTTAAAGAATGCAGAAGAAATCATAGATGTAAATGTGCTCGAAGATCCTACCTACAAGGTGGTTGCAGATGACTTTTAATGATTACAATGTAAAGATTATCTCTCAATTGTGAACATGTCGTATCATTTAAAGTTGAACTGAAGTGATTACGGTTTGATTCTGACATTTATCTCCGGGGTCTCTACTATATGGAATGTGGCCGATGCAAACCTGATACGTCCTTCCGAAGTTTCTACTGCCTTGAGAATTTGGGTAAAAAGTTGAGTTTTTGTAATGCGTCTTTTTTTATACTCTACTACATACCTAAGTGTAAATTCTACCCAGTTATCATTGGCGATGATCGAAACCATAGCATCCGTTTTTGCTTCTTCGAGCATGTATTTTACTTGCAAAGTATGCCATTTTTCTGCCGACAATGCTGAAAGGTTACCTGCTACTTCGTTGCCTATCTTTTCAAACGTTTTACTTGCTAACTCATAATCACTGCCATACTGGACAGGAATTTTTATTTCGTCCCACAAAAATGGAAAATCTCCAGAATAGTTAAAGACGGGCTCCTTAAAGACAAAACTATTGGCAATGAGCACAATTCTACCATTGTATAAATCCCCATCTACCCATTGACCTGTTTCCATGATCGTGGTACGCAATACACCTATGTCCATCACATCCCCTTTGATACCTCCCAGTTGCACACGATCCCCTGTTTTGTAAAAACCACCAAACATGATGGCCAACCATCCTGCAAATGACGCAATGACCTCTTGCAAAGCAAAAGCAATGCCAGCTCCGGCTACTCCTAAAGCGACCGTCAGATTACCCAGCTTGTCACTGAATATTAAGGTGATCAGCACGATTGATAACAGGTATCCGATAAAAGAGCTAAGCTTTTTTGTCTTGTATCGATGGTCATTGTCTTTGATTTTTGAAAAGACATTTTTCTGAAGAGTCTGAATGATCAGCCAAATCATCATAAAACCAAATACCAGTGCAGTGATCTTTACGACCATGGGATCATAGAGAAAGTCCTTTAGTTCTTGTTCGGTGACCATAAGTATTGAATATCTGGGAATAAATTTTGATTTATTGTAGAACCCATCCAAAGTTAGAGTATGTTTAAATTTACATGTATGAGCAAAAGCGAGCAAATGATGGAATTTTAAACATACTCTTAACAACAATCTTACCCTTACTAAATGTTTTAACAAATTTTCTTTATATAAAAAAGGGAGGCATGATGGCTATTTGATCTCAACAACTCCACGAAAAATGCTATTAAGCTTCCCAAAAACCTACGTCATGTATTCACCTTCACATATGACAAATGGAGTGCCCTTGCAGCCGCTAATAAGGCAGCTAAGCCGATGATTAACCTAATTCTTTCCGCAAATACCCAATTTTCTACCAATTCTTTTGTTTTCGCAGGTTCTAAAATGACGTCCTGCCCCCAAAAAAGATAATTATTGATGGGAAAGAAATACAAAAACGTAGATGCCGTCGAAATAAGAGTAATTGCGAGCCCTAGACCAAGTGTGATTTTTATATCCCTATGAGTTTTGTAATAAAATAAAAACGAGAGAATAGCAAACAATGTGGGTGCCATAACAAAAATGGCAAAGTAGGCTCCAGGGTCAGCATTAGTAAAAAACGCTCTGAAGTTAGTGATGACTTCTACACTGCCTTCTTTCCAATTGGGAACGATGACCAAAGTGTCGAAAAGATGTCCTGTAAAATGGCCACAAGCAAAAAAAACGTTGAGCCAAAGCAAAATTCGTTTATTCATTTTGTTTCTGTTATTTGATTACACATACATCATAATCGATTTTTGACCCACCAGCACCTATTTGAATTACAAATATAATAGTAAGAAGTGTATTTATGGCATATATTCACTTTTTTACAAAGAAAATATATATGAATTTAGTGAACTTATGGAAGCTGTAGCTTTGGGCAGTATATCTACCATCGGATCAATATAGGACACAAAAAATAGGCCCAATAACTAGTTAAAGGACCTATATAGTTTTAAAAAAAATTAAATGTCCGTGTTATATCACCGTGACATTCACTGCATTCAATCCTTTTTTTCCTTGCTCTGTAGTATAAGAGACCTTGTCTCCTTCAGCAAGCGAATTTCCATTTATTCCATTTATGTGAACAAAAACATCCTTTCCACCATCATCTGGTGTGATGAATCCAAAACCTTTGCCGTCATTAAAAAACTTTACTGTACCGTTACTCATTGTTATATTATAAAAAATTAAATTGGCAAGATATCATCTTAATACCTTCACCGATATAAACAACAAACACTTTGTGAAAATAGTTCCAAATAGCACCTATATATAAAAACAAGTGCTTTGATATAACCAAAAGCGTGTCGCTCCCCATTGGATCAGGATTCAAAGAGCAAATGTTTTATACTAAGAATCACCTAATTTTCATAAAAAAATGACCCTAACATGAATCCAGTCTTTAATGCTTATTAAGACGTCCTAATCTGGTTTCTAGAGTTTTCACCAATTTGTGTGTAGCACCAGAAACTGCTTGTTCGATAGTAGTCCCATGATTGGTAACAGCTATTGGTTTCATGCCTTTAAGTCGGGCTTCTAATAGACAATGCTTGTCGTCCGTTCCTTCTTTTTCACCATTTACGTCCTTTAGATGTACCTCTATTCTGGTGATGTGTGCACGATATCTATCAAGTTCATCGGCAATTTGGGATGTAAAAAATTCTTGATTTCTTTCGTCTCCTTTTATGGTCTTGTCTGTATTAAATTGTATGAGCATGATATATTTTCTTTTAGTTCTTAAGATGGCAGCAAGATAAGAATATTCACAGATATAGCACTATTTTTACTCCTTGTCCAGATGTGTTTTTGAGTAGGTTGACAACAAATCCATTAAAGTATTAAGATACTCTTCCAGGTTTTGAATATTAATTGCTTCACCATAGTTATTTGCAATTTTTACTGGCATTTCGTTGAGATATTTGGACAACTCTGGAAAATCCCTGTGTATTCTCGTGGTAATTTGTATGATATCTTTTTCTAAACTTGCTATTGTTTTCATAAGAGAAAAAATTTAAATTCATGTTCGATCGGATTTTTAAATTTAAAGATGTGAAATAGGAATTGTTCTTCAATTTTTGGAACATCACATAAGAAATATCATTGACTATAGTTCCATTAATCAGGAAATCGGCATGTAGATATATTGGACACATTTGGCACTAAATATCTTATGCAAAAATAATCATTAAAAATAACACCTGCATCACAAAGGTATTAGAAATTATTAAAAATATCCTTATCTTTGCGCCATGAAATCTATAGTAGCAAAATTGCTGATAGCCTTATGTCTCTTTTCTTTTACTCCCCTGAAAGAAATGATGAAAGCTCCATTGCTACTCATTCATTATGTAGATCACCTCAGGGAGGTGCCCGATATGAGTATTGCTGATTTTGTTGACATGCACTATTTGCAAGGTATTGTATTTGATGAAGATTATGACAAAGATATGCAATTGCCATTTAAGGTGATCGATTTTTCATCTTTGCCTGTTTTTTTATTACAGGATTTGAGAGCAGTCAATGTAGAAATCAATGAAACTTCATTTATCGTAAATGATAAAATAAACACAGCTTATAAATTTCACCTTTCTGATGCCATCGTATGTGGCATTTTTCATCCTCCCAAGATTTCCTGATATTGGGATTGACCTATAAATTAGGTTCAGTTAACATTTCTTTTTTATTTCAAAAAAAGAGTTTAAACTTGAGATTATCCATCATTTGTATTGACTATACTGAAAGTCAAATCAAAGATTTAATACTCTAAGTGGATAATTACCGGCAATAAGGTAGTTTTAAATTGACTGAAAAAAAAATCAAGGTTTTACCCATTATTTTTATGATTCATCACGACTGAATTATGCCCGTCAGTAGATGGTGGCTTAGTATTTTGGTCATTCAGGACTTTTTATTAATTATATACCATGTTAAATAAGATAATAGCATATTCTATTGGGAATAAGTTGATCATAGGCTTGATGACGGCTGCTTTGATTGGGGTAGGTGCTTATGAAGTTACAAAATTGCCGATAGATGCAGTGCCTGATATCACCAGCAATCAAGTGCTCGTCATCACACAGGCACCATCTTTCGGGGCTCAGGATATAGAGCGACTGGTGACTTTTCCGATCGAGCAGGCCAATTCCAATATTTCGGGATTGAAGGAGATCAGGAGCTTTTCAAGGTTTGGATTATCGCTGGTCACTATGGTGTTCTATGATGATATAGATGTGTATTGGGCCAGGCAGCAAGTGGCAGAAAGACTTCAACAGGTTCAATCCCAGATTCCTTCCGGGATCGGTACTCCTGAGTTAGGACCTGTGGCGACTGGTTTGGGAGAGATTTATCAGTACGTAGTCAAGCCTAAAAAAGGCTACGAATCTAAATATGATGCAACATCACTGCGAACCATACAGGATTGGGTGGTCAAGAGACAACTGCTCGGTGTGAAGGGTATCGCAGAAGTTTCGTCTTTTGGTGGCAAACTCAAGCAATATCAGGTGGTAGTTGACCCCAATAAACTCAACGCTTCTGGTGTGACTATTTATGAAGTTTTCGATGCGCTCGAAGCCAACAATCAGAATACTGGTGGTGGCTATATAGAAAAGAATGAAACCGCACTATATGTTAGGACAGAAGGCTTGATTGGGTCGATCAGTGATATTGAGAAAATCCAGGTCAAATCTGTGTCAGGTATCCCATTATTGATCAAAGACATCGCAGAAGTGATAGAAGGACATGCGACCCGGTACGGTGCCGTGACTTACAATGATCAGGGCGAAGTAGCCGGAGCTATTGTCATGATGCTAAAAGGTGCTAATAGTAATGAAGTGATCAAAGATGTCAAAGCCCGGATAAATCAGATCAGAAAAACACTTCCGGAAGGTGTCGAAATAGAACCTTTTCTGGATCGTACTAAAATGGTCAATAATTCCATCACTACTGTTTCAACCAATCTTTTGGAAGGTGCGCTGATCGTTATTTTTGTTTTGGTATTGTTTTTAGGAAATCTGAGAGC
>JBATLS010000284.1:0-3914 GCA_049289435.1 Saprospiraceae bacterium
CCTTTGGATGAGGAGTACGCCATAATGGCCGACAAAAATCCGTTTTTGGATGTGGATGCCGTATATTTAGCTCCATTGACCGACATGTTACTTAAAAAATAGCCGTCCGAAATGTGAGATGTCGCGCCCTTTTCTGCATCTATGTCTTCCAGTGTCTCTGCAATCTTTTGATTGCTCCATCCATTGATACCATATAACGACAGGTGCCCAGCTTTATGAATTGGCAAATTGATATTGTAAGACAGATCACTATAGTTGAGCACACCAGTGAGACCTACACCCAATTTATTGATCAGAGAAAGCGTGGAGTACCGATAATTTATCAAATAAGAACCTTTATAGTTTTTTGAAAAAGGCCCTTCTATGGCTGCTTCCATCCCAAGAAAACCAGCTTTGAAGGTATATTCGGTCTTGCTGTTGTTGCCTTTGCGAAGTTTTAGATCAAATACTCCGCCTAATGCATTTCCGTATTCAGCAGAGAATGCACCCGTTGAAAAATCAGAATTGGCGAGCATTTGTGAAGACATCACTGATACTCCACCACCTGACGAAGCCACATCGGCAAAATGATTTGGATTCGGTATATCTATTCCCTCCAGCCGATATAGCAGTCCCGAAGGGCTATTACCTCTGATTGATATGTAATTACTCCCATCATTAGTTGGCACCACGCCAGCAAAAGACTGGGCCATCCTCGCAGGATCATCTACCGCCCCAGCAAATTTATTACTCTCTTCCACAGAAAATGTCCTTGTGCTGGCATACGATAATGAGTTGACAGGTTTGGATTTTTCTTCTCGCGCTGTGATGACGACTTCTTCCAGAGACAATATATCCTCCTTCATGGGGACATTTAGTACCAGTTCTTTCCCACTTTTGATCTCTATCGTGGATATAAAAGACACATAACCGAGATACGAAACTTGGAGTGTATGCCGTCCTACTGGCAGTCCTTCGATCACGAAATCGCCACTTTCATCAGTGATGGCAGAACCCTGTTCGAAATTAACTACATACAAGTGACCCTATCAGCGGAGAGTTGGTTACTTCGTCTTTCACATTACCCCTAATCTTATACATCTCTACAGGCTGACCAAATGCCAAATACCCCTCTAAGATCATGGCTATCCAAATTACTATTTTAATAAGATTCATTTTCCTTTGTTTTGCTATATGAAAACAAAGGCGAATTTTACCCCTATGCGTGAAGGAAAGTTTTTTTTAGAATTTTTTTTTGTAATCTAATAGCTCTCTTACACCCACACCAAACATCCTCTATTTTTCAGCTCATTTACCCAAGATGGAATGGTCTCTATTGGATTCCATCGAAGGTCGAGTCGCTCCAGGTGTTCGAGATCCCTCATTTCCTTGGGTAGGGTTTTTATATGATTTCCCCGTAGATCAAGTTTTCTTAGCTTTGATAGAGATGTGATGTCCTTTGGGATGGACATAATTTGATTATTTCTTAGATGTAGTTCGGTGAGTGCAGAATTATGGACGGACATCTCCTTCAGTCTATTATTGTCCAGATATAGCACTCTCAATTTTGTAAGGTTATTAATGCTTTTTGGAAGTTTTGTTAGATTATTATTCGCAAGGTTTATTTCTTGAAGATCCATTAGATTTCCAAAAGAGGTAGGAAGGAGTTTTATCTGATTCATTTCAGCCTTCAACTCTTTGAGAGAAATCATATTCCCGATATTTTCTGGTAAAGTAGTGATCAGATTTTGGCTGATGTTGAGATATTCCAGGTTTGAGAGTTGAGTAAGTTCATTCGGGATATTGGCTATCAAATTATTGTGCAAATACAAATATGACTTTAGGTTTGTCAAGTGACTTATCTCAGGTGGTATTTCTTTTATCCGATTATGACCTAAGTCTATCATCTCGAGACAGGTTAGATTTGCGATCTCTGGCGAAATGACCCCAATTTTATTGGCAGATATGTTGAGTACTTTTAGTTCCTTTTGATGCCATAGTGCAATTGGTAAAACTTCTATCTGATTATTATATATGGAAATCTCGTGGTAAAGTCCTGATAAATGGGGAAATTTTGTCAGGTGTTGATTTTCGGTTTTTAGGATTCGTTGGTTAAGCATTATCTGTTGCAAAGTATTATTGAAGGAAGTTAGCAAAGCACAAATTAATCTTAGAGTATGTTTAAAATTCCATCATTTGTCTGCAAGCGGCAAATTTCATTTTTATTACCACAGAGCAGCTTATTAATTATTCACATCTTTGCATTCTATCAATAATACAGGTTCGTTATTTCTGCCTACTACAAATCTGTTGTTACTCCCTCCATTTATAGGAACTATTTTTCTCACCTGACCTTTTATCTGTAAGCCTTCATGCTCAATAAATTCAAAATTTCCTTTTCCTTTATTGATAAGGAAGCTACAGTAATCTCCATCACTTCGTCCTTGTTGTACATTGTTTTCATAATAGTTGCCACCTAGTATTAAATCAGGAAGTGAGTCACCATTCAAATCAGCAGAAGTTGCTGTGAGAAAGGTGCTTAATTGAGCTCTGGTGGGCAGTGGTTTTACTGTAAATTTAAGATTTCCATCATTTATAAATACACAACTCATTAAATAGTTGACCTTAAATTTTGTCATATTTTTCCAATCAGCATTGGGGAAAAGCTCAGGAATAGTGGCCTTGGCAAAATCAGTTGCTTTTAAAAAAGATTTCTTTAAAACAGGGATCTGTTTATGCAGCTCTACGATATTAGCTACAGGTGTTTCCTTGCCTTTCAAATAATAGGTGACCAATTGCTCCTTAGTATCATTCTGATCAAAGTCATTATAGTACATAGTAATTGGTTCTTTGTCAGTAGCTTTTAATCGCGAATTTTGGCCAAAATTACCTGCCACTATATCTTTGTCCCCATCATTATCCACATCTATGACATGAATAAATTTCCACCATCCACTTTCGTTTCCCACATTGATTCTATCAAACTTTCCTTTTTTATTTATTAATATCATTACTCTATCCCACTCTACAGATAATACTAGATCCTTCGATCCATCTCCATCCATGTCTGCCCATTGGCCACTGGTGATTAGACCCAATTTGCCATCATCTAGGCTATAGGCATCTGTGACATCCATAAAATTGCCTTGCCCGTCATTTTTTAAAAAGTACGATTTGGGTATTTCGCCATACTTCCATGGCACTGCTCTACTTCCTATAAATAAATCCGCATACCCATCGCCACTAAAATCATATGCCAATACGCATGAAGCTGTAGTATAAACATTCTGTATGCTTGATGTATTCTTTAAAAAATTACCTTTTCCATCGTTCATATACACTCTAGGTAATAAAAACTCACTATTACCACTAAACTCGTTGCCCCCACTAGCTACTATTAAATCTGTAAATCCATCATTATTAAGATCGGCAAAAGTAGCATCGGTATCCTCATAAGTACTGTCTGAAGATATAGATTTCTGATCCGATTTGTAAAATGTATTATTTGAATTCTGAATCCATAATTCTGATTTCTCCCATTTGGCGTTGCCTAAGTAGATATCATCCAAATTGTCCCCATTTACGTCAGCCGATGCTATTGCTGGGCCTTCATTGGACACTGCATGCGGGATGAGTGGTTCTCTGTTGAACTCAACAAATGGATTCTCTCGATGCGCAAAATTCAATTTGGAATAGTTCGTCAAGTCTTGTACAGTCAACTTACTTATATCCGATCTTAGCAAACTGTTATAATCAAATTTGGGTAACAAATGTCTATAAGTAATTGATACGTCAGAAGGATTTCTGTGAGTAATATACTCAAATGTATTGTCAGGCCAAATAAGCAGAATGGAGTCTGCTGTAGCCCAACCATCTTTTGCAACGATCAAAGGTGTTTCCATACTGGACATAAAACCTCTTGTAGGAAACTTCTC
>JBATLS010000285.1:0-4208 GCA_049289435.1 Saprospiraceae bacterium
AATTGGACTCCACTGATATCCGCATCCTGCAGGAAAGTGGGGATGATCTGACAAGATCGGTTCGAAGCAGTTTGCGCACCATTTCTGATGCTGAAAAGAAAGAAGCTACCCGAATACTATACGCAGGTCAGATCGATATACTGGACCCTAGCAACATCATCCTTCGTTTTACCGAGAATCTGGATAGTGCCCAATATACTGCTGTCTTTACTGAAGTAGGTGCAGGCAAAGGTGACTATGCCATAGACAATACCAAAAACAGGAATGCAAGGGTCTATAAATATGTGGGTAAAAATTTAGGCAGCTACTTGCCTGTGATACAATTGATTCCCCCAGAACAGAAGCAATTGATTACACTCAATGGCAGATATGTGTTTAATAAAAACTCAGATGTATTTGCTGAATTGGGTTTGAGTAATCTCGATAAAAATCGACGCTCACCCATTGACAATAATGATAATACCGGGCTTTCTTCACATATAGCGGTCAAACACAGCATATCTCTGGATAGTGCTTCACATTGGGTGTTGGGTGGTACCCTCAAGCATGAGTACGTCCATAAAAATTTCAATGCACTCAATCCATTCCGGGCACCGGAGTTCGTCAGAGACTGGAACATTACTCAAATACCAGACAAGGGAGATGAAAATTTAATAATGGGAACGATTGGAATAAAAAGTAAGTCCGGTCTGGGTCTCGAATATGGATATAATAGTTTCGATAGGTCAGGTGTCTATCAGGGAGAAAAGCATGCTGCAACGATCAGATATCAAGGCAAAAGATGGAAGATGAAGGCTTTTGCCAATGCATTGGAATCACAAGCATTGACTCTTGATCAGCAGTCGTCTTTTGTCAGACCCAATATTACTATGCAGTATGGTTTGGATCGGAACAATAGGTGGACCATAGGTGCAGAACTGGATGCAGAGTCCAACAAGATCAGAGGCATTAGGACGGACACGCTTTCGAAGGCAAGTTTTTCTTTTCAGCATCTCAAGTGGTACTTGGCCAGTGATTTTACAAAAGACTTTGCTCTTAAGTTGGCATTTTCTACCAGAGACGAGCAGTTTGCATTAAATAACGAATTGCGCAGAGCGTCTTTTGGTCGGGAAGTAGAAGTGGCAGGCAAATGGACTGCCAAAGTGGGCAGTGATTTGTCATGGAGTCTGATAGGCAGAGATTTTGAAGTCATCGAACAAGCTTTGCTACCCAATGACAAAAGTAAAAAGACGGTGTTGGGCAGAGTTGACTACCTCTTGTCGGCTTTCAACGGCGGCGTGAGGTCCACCACTTCATACAATACCAACTCCGGTCAAGAACCAAAGATCGAATATGTCTTCCAAAAAGTAGAAGTGGGCCAGGGCGACTATTTTTACATCGGAGAATCTGATAATCCTAATCTGACCAATATTCTGGATTTTAGATATGATCCGACCAATCCTTTGTCCAGATACATCAGACTCACACTCACCAATAATGAATTTATCCGCACTAACAATATAGAAATCAATCAGAACCTTGCCATAGATCCGTCGAAGTTTTTTAAAGTAAAAGAAGGTCAGAATTTGTCTAAAATGCAGTTGTTTATATCTAAATTTTCTACATTGAGCAATGTCAGAGTTACCAAAAAGAAGATGGATGGAGCAAATACGCCATTGATTTCATTTTTGGATTTCAGCCTCGAAGATACTTCTCTGGTCGCTTTCAATAAGTTGAATGCCAATACTTTGTTTTTCAATCGTGGAAATGTGAAATATGATGTTCAAATCGGAAACAGAAATAGCCAAAGCAGAATCGTACAGGTCAACGGCAGAGAAGACCGAGGGCTGGATGAAATATTCATGAGGACCAGATGGAATCTGAAAAACAAAGCAGATCTTTTCATAAATCTGGAAAAATCGATCAAATCATACAAAGCAGAAGCTTTTGGGGACAGAAATCTGGACATCACCATTTATAGAATCAGACCTGAAGTGAGTGTGCGGCCAACTAACAATACGAGGGTCAATTTTAAGTATGTTTATCAAGACAAAAAGCAACGGATACTGACGGGTGATGCCGCATTTTTGAATGAGGTTGCGACGGAGTTTAGCCTTCGTAAGGCCAATCAATATAGTCTCGATATGTCTTTCAGTCTGGTGCAGATCAAGTTTTCCGGCACACCCAATTCGCCCATAGAGTATGATATGCTGGAAGGTCTGAAGAATGGAAAAAACTACCTGTGGAATATGACTTATACCAAGAGAATGGCCAACAATATAGATTTAACCATCCATCTGGAAGGTCGAAAGACAGGTGTTTCACCAATTGTCCATGTTGGGAGAGTCCAGGCAAAGGCTACTTTTTAAGGTTAAATATTTGTTTCACAAAACATGAGTTATTTGATGATCTTATGATATTTTATGTTATTGGAAACTTGCCCCCAATTTTGCAGGAACAAACTTTATGATATTGTTCTCTACAGGGTTCAGATTATGGAGATATTCGTAAACAGCTTTCAGGTCTTCTGTGGACATTCCTGCATACATTGTCCATGGCATTGGTGTTTGGAATTCTCCAGCTTTTACAGCGGTATGTTTGTAAGAGCTGTCTGAATACATTTTAAAACGGTTGATAAATTGTTCTTTAGACCAACTTCCGATACCAGTTGCCATGTCAGGAGTGAGATTTGATGAAGTTACAACAGTGCCTTCCGGAAATTTAAATTCAAATCCACCCGCCAAAAGTTCACCCACAAATTTTCCTTTGTCTTGTTTAGTATGACAATCCATACACCCAGAGGCTGTAACCAGATATTTTCCGTAATTGATGGCATCTGATTTAGATGGAATTTGTTTAAACGCTGCCTTTTTCGGAATGGTATTAATAATGAAATTCATCGGAAAATCAGAGTTTGATTTTTCTGTTTCATTTTTTATTGGTTCTAAACTTCTGATGTATGCAATAACAGCTTCAATATCGGTCTTGTCCAACTGACCGAAGTTGTGATGAGGCATTATTGAAAACAACGCCCTACCGTCTTTTGATACTCCTGAGGTAATTGCTCTGAAAATTTCCCCATCAGACCATTTACTTAAATAATATGGGGTGATATTGCTGGCAACATACTTTCCAGGAAATCCAAGTTTTTGGTCAAAGACTTCGCCGCCTTTACCATCTGTGCCTGCAAGAGGAGGTCCGGAGAACAAACTCCAGTCTCTTGTTGAATGACAGTCCATACATACCATCACATGATTAGCCAAATATTTTCCACGTTTTATTCGGTCTTGGTTTATTTCAACTTTCATGATGGGGGCATCACCTACAGAAGGCATCATTGTTTTTACATAAATAAGCAATAACGCTACTAACAATACGATAAAACCTATAGCATAGGCGACTATTTTCAGGACTTTTTTCATCGTGATACTCTTATTTTTTGTTCTGTAAAATAGCTCTGTTTTTTAAAATTGCAATACCTAGAGCAATGGCCCATGTTGGTGCAAGAACAAGATATAGGTTAACTGCTATATCAGCAATGGCCTGTATTTCTAGTATATTTCCGAAACCATCGAACAATGAAATCAAACCTATAGCAATGGTGAACCATCCCAAAAGGGACTTCTCTTGTTTAATAAAAATTCCGATACCTACCATCCACACACCACAAACTATGGTATCAAACAAATTCCATATCCCGTTTCCAACCATTAGGGAAAATGATTCGAATAATAATTTGATGGTATCTTGTTGTTCAGGTGAAGAGAGGGGGAACTTTGTCAGAAATGACGGCCACGTAACAGCAAGAATAGACGCACCTATAGCCCCAGCCAAAATATATGATGTACCGCAGAAAGTAATCAGGTTTCTCCATTCTGTTTTACCGCGAAGCCATTCATGAATAAAAAACAGGACAGGTAATAGCAATAAATAGTATCCGAAGATGTCTGCGATCATACTCCACCTTAGCATTCCGATATGTACATCGGGCAGCGAGAAAATTAGGGTTGGATTAGAAAAAAAATCAAAATTGAAATTTACGGCACCAGCCACTAAGAAGTAGCTGACAAAGCCTACTATACCGGATGAAATAGTAATCCAACCTACTGTGTTTCTGAAGTTATTGTTATTCATCATTTGCTTCCGATATAGTTAGTGAAAAAAAAAGTCATACAAAGATATCCAGGCGTTGCCCGTTAAAATTGTATAAATCGGACATTGATGAATTA
>JBATLS010000286.1:0-5149 GCA_049289435.1 Saprospiraceae bacterium
GAAGGGGGACTGGCTGCTGCCAGACAAAACCATGACGTCATCATGACTCCTGGTACCCATTGTTATTTTGACCACTACCAATCTGAGTCGCCTACAGAGCCATTGGCCATCTCTGGATATACACCCGTCGAAAAAGTGTACCACTGGAATCCTATACCCAAAGAACTGGATGCCAACTATCATAAATATATACTGGGAGGACAAGCCAACCTTTGGACGGAATACATATCTTCATATAGCAAAGTCGAGTACATGGTGTACGCCAGAGGTATCGCTATGGCGGAAGCATTGTGGTCCAGGGACAAAAATTATCCTTTGTTTGTATCACGTTTGGAATCGCATACCAACTGGTGGAAAAACAAAGGTGCAAATATCGCCAATCACATCTACGAACTCAAACCTGATATAAAAGGGGGTAATGGTACTCCCACTACTATATCCTTTACACTGCCTGTGGAGTCAGACATCTTATGGTCTCTCCATGGGGAAGCAGGAGGAGTGTTCAAAAGTACCTCCAGTTTTACATTCAACCAAAGCGGTAAGTATGCTTTCAAAAGAAAAGGCAATGATGCCGACAAACCAGAAACAACCATCATATTTTCTAAACACAAAGGGACATCTTCAAATCTGACATTGGAGCCTGCGCCATCACCCAGATATCCGGGCCTCGGTGTCAATAGTCTATCCAATGGTATTTTTGGGCCGGAGAGCAAATTTGTCAGTCAGGAGTGGTTGGGATATAATGGTACGAATGCATCTGGCACTTATGATTTTCGAAAAATAGTGACCATCCATGATATCAACATCAAATTTTTCCATTCCCCCGGATCATGGGTACATGCGCCCAAAAGAGTGGACATTTTAGTATCAGGGGATGGTCAGACATGGTCCACAAGGAAGACAGTGTCAGTAGTCAGTAAAGGGGAAGAAAAAATAGTGCTTACCACCATTTCCTTAAACGGCCTCACAACAAGATATCTGAGATTTGTGGTCACCAATGGCGGGCCGATACCAAAGGGCTATGCCGGTGAAGGCAGCAAAGCGTGGCTATTCATAGACGAAGTCGAGATAAATTGATATTCCGCTGTCCGCTTTCCGCTGTCCGCTGTCCGCTGTCCGCTTTCCGCTGTCCGCTGTCCGCTGTCCTCTTTCATTCAACCTTCAACCTTTATCATTTAAATCTTTCAAATTAGCTCCGCTCGAAGGCCTCCCAAAATTTAAAAGATTGGAACCTTCAACCTTCAACCCACAAACGAATCATCCCAAAGCCCAAAGCCCAAAGTCCAAAGTCCAAAGCCCAAAGTCCAAAGTCCAAAGTCCAAAGTCTAAAGCCCAAAGCCCAAAGCCCAAAGTCTAAAGTCTAAAGACCAAAGCCCAAAGTCTAAAGCCCAAAGCCCAAAGTCTAAAGCCCAATCCCGATAGCTATCGGGACAAAAACATAATGAAAAAATAAATATATGAATTTTACCATGTAAAAAATAGGTAGTATCGGATGTATCTATTATCTTTGTTAAGAATTTGAAATGCTTGCAAAGCTTGTGTGACAAATGGTCAAGATGATTTTTATTATTTTTTTAACAAAAATGATACATCTTATTTTGTAAATGTGTAGCTTTGCGCTTTCGATGGGTATATCAAAGGATGTATCTATGTATTATAGAATGACGATAAGAAATAAGAAAACTACACCGGAACAAGTCACTTCCCTACTTCAGACGAAAATCAAAATCAGGTGACTCCTTCCGTTTCTGTTTCTATTGTTGGAAAATGTATATTATAAATAAAGACGAAATCACCTGTGTTTATAATAAATGTCTCCACGCGTCGGCTAAGGTTTAAAAAATAGTTTTTGCATATCTGTGTCCTTACACACAGGTCTGTAGCTACGTCATGTATTCATATGGCTAATTTATTATTTTTTAAATAACATTTATTTTTTTTTAACCAAAACTCAATCTCATGAAAAGATTTTTATTTTTATTAATCGGTCTTTGGACATTGATACCCTTATCAGATGTCCGAAGCCAAAGTATGGCGTGCTACGACCATATAAATCTTTCTGTTTCGGAAGTAGCTAATAGTTGCGAAGCCACTATTAACCATTCCTCATTTATGTGGCCATTAGTTGGTTCTGTAATTTACATCAGAGAAAGCAGTGCCAGCAATGCTAGGTATTTGACAGCTGCTGGTACTTGGTCTGCTGCTCCTGTAAATCTTCTTGGTGTAACAGTTACGGGCTTATCAAATCTAGTAGCTAGCAAGAAAAATTACATTTTTGAAGTAGTTAATCCAGGCGTTAACAACCGCTGTTGGGGAACTGTGCTTTTTGAAGACAAAGCTCCACCAGTACCTGCGGCTATTACTTGTCCTTCAAGTATAACCATCCAGTGCTATGAGGTAGCTGGCTACCTAAGCTCTACAGCGCCAACAGCTCCAGTTGCATTTACTGACAACTGTAGCACACCATCTGTTACAGTTACCTCTATTGTAAACAATGTAGCTGATTGTGGCGGAACGATTACCAGAACATTTGTCGCATCTGATGCATCAGGCAATACTGCTTCATGTGTTCAGACCATTACTATCAGACGTGACTTTAAGTTTTATGGTGTATGGACTCCTCCTACAGATGGAACCGTAACAGCACCGTATGCAGCTAGGGTAAAAGGTGGTATTTATTGTCCAATTGACATTAAATTTAAGTGTGAAGATTGGAATGGCACAGTAGCTTCATCTATCCAAGTAGGTAAAACTTTTAGTTGGAACGAGCCAAATGCATTGCCAGGTTTGTTTACAGGTTCATCGACTCCTGTTACTGGTGATGTTGATTACCATAGAACAATTTTCTCAGTTCCGTTTATCTACGGAGGTACTGGCAATGATTTTATAGCGCTCAACAACGTATGCAACCTCTTCACTACCTCTAGTGAGTTGATGATCAATGCATGTCCAAACTGCCCTGTACCAGTAGGAGGCACACCTAAGAACTTCAAGATCATCCGTACCTGGACAGTATTGGACTGGTGTACAGGAGCGATCTATACATGCTTCCCACAGGTGATCAAAGTCACAGACGAAGTAGCGCCTACAGCAATAGCCATGCCTACAGTAAATGCGACGACCAATCCATGGTTCTGTACAGCCAATGTGACACTGCCAGTTCCTGACATGTCTGACAACTGTGACAGTGAACCAAGATTTACGATCAGAAATGCAGCTACAGGTGTACAAGTATCTTCAACTACAAGATTGGCAGCAAACCTGGCGTGTGGAACACACACTTTCAACTACACCATATCAGACTGTTGTGGTAATTTATCAGCAGTATATACCCTTACCGTGGTAGTATCTGACAAGACCCCTCCAGTACCAGTAGTGAAGCGAGACATCGTAGTATCATTGACATCCAATGGCTATGACAGCAACGGTTCAGCCAAGTTGTTTGCAGCGAGCTTAGACAATGGTTCAAATGACAATTGCGGACCAGTATGGTACGAAATCAGAAGAACAAAATCACCGGGTACTTGCGAAAACGTAGGCTTTGGCGGACACAACAACAATATGACCTTCAGAGATGGTGGTGCAGCTTGTGGACAAGGAGCGACTCGTAGATACAGAACAGGTAAAGATGCTGATTGTCACGATGTATTTTCTACTTACAACTGTAGAGGTACACGAATCAGTGGAACTACAGGAGCATCACAGATAACAGTGAATGCAGTGACAGGCGCATGGTCTTTGCCAAACAAATCAGGTGGAAGTGCAGCTTGTGTTCAATCAGGAGCATATGATATGCGTACAGATGGTGTAAATGGCAATGGCGAATACAGTATATGTGATACAGACGGTGGACAATTTGTGAAGTTCTGTTGTGCAGACTTGACGAGAGTAGAAGTAGATGCCAACGGTGATGGTAAGATCGATGCACTAGATGCAGGTTTTGTAGAAGTACAATTCAGAGTATGGGATGATGCCAACAAGAATGGCGTTTTCGGTGAGTGTGGAGTTGACAATTTCAATGATAGCTGGGCATTTGTAAAAGTAGAATGTAAATTGCCTCCAGTGATTACTCCTCCACCAGCAGTGACTGCATACTGTGACTGGCCAATAGCCAAAGCAGTAGGTACGACCTGGGTGAAAGCCAATGGCTTTGACATGACTAAGACAGGCGGATTCGGATGGGCATACGGCGTATGCGGTACCCTGACCGACTCTATCGAATTTAGAGATACCGAGGTATCGATGAGTAAGTGTGGTGCAGGATTGATCAGAAGAGATTTCAGAATCGTTAACTGGGGTTTGACAGCTACCGCTAGTCAGATGATCACGATCTTGTCAAGAGTAGGCGACTGGAGTTTCTACAATGACTGGCCGCTTAAGCCATGTGCAGCGTATTTCCACAATATTACACCAGGTCAATTTCCAAAATATGGTGGTGGGAATACATATGTAAGTAGTACATTCGACATCAACTTAGCGAAGGAGATCGGCGAGACAGGATGTGACGGACCATCAGATGCAGATATCAAAGCATGTACCCCGCTATATCAGGCAGGACCATGTGATGTGATCGGAGTGAATATCAAGAAATGGGATTTCACTTTCGAAGATGGAGAGTGCAAGAAGTGGGTAGTGGACTATCACTTTGTCAACTGGTGTGATGGATTAGAAGTTGTGTATCGTAAGTTCTGGTACTACAATGACAAGACACCACCGGTAGTAGTCAAAGAAGACATTTGTATCCCTGCTGGTACAGGAATCACAAGTTCATCAGTATTTTGTCAGACCGTATTTAGTCACAGCAAGTCAGCGTCAGATGTAGGATGTACTACATCAGATACATGGTTGAAGTGGCAGGTTTTTGTAGATGTCAACAATGACGGCGTAGATGATTATCTATTGAGCTCATTTGTACCACCATTCTACAACTTTTCATCTACACACTTAGAGAATGGTCTTAGGACTAAGTACATAGCACCTACGAAGGCAGGTCAGAAAGTATTTATCGACATACCTGTAAACATCGTTGGACC
Source organism: Saprospiraceae bacterium (assembly GCA_049289435.1). GTDB lineage: Bacteria > Bacteroidota > Bacteroidia > Chitinophagales > Saprospiraceae > OLB9. The sequence continues at coordinate 5,034 of JBATLS010000286.1, forward strand.
ATGGAGCAAGCATACAGTTACCTGGAAGGTCACCGACGGATGTCATAACTATGCATCAGTGGTAGATATCGTAGAGATATTGGACAAGAAGGCACCAACTCCTTACTGTGTACCGT
>JBATLS010000287.1:0-1838 GCA_049289435.1 Saprospiraceae bacterium
TAGAGACGCAATGCATTGCGTCTCTACAATTACCATCATGATCACATCACCCGAGACGAAAATCATTTATTTGTCTATATCTTGACAGAGCCAGAATATCATCTGTTGAACAATAGAGATGCAATACATTGTGTCTCTATTGATTGACTTTCTATATGCGTGATCAATCCTAAATCCATTCACATAGTTCAGTAGTAATCTTAATTGACGGATTACTTTGCCAATTCACTAATTAATTGACTTTGTTCGATTGTTGGTATCTTTAGAAAAGCGGAATATATTTGATGATAATTCATGGTTGCTATTTTTACAAAGTAAAGTACTTATATTGTAGTATTACAATGCTAAAATAAACTACAGCCTTTTCTTTTTATCAGTACTCAAACCAATATGTGAAGCACATCACAACTTTTTCTTCAGTGCCAAGATCTCATCCCTCAGATGTGCAGCAGTGATGAAATCCAAATCTTTGGCTGCTTTTTTCATTTTACTTTCTGTCTCCTGGATCAGTTTGGATATCTGATCTTTGTTCATGTATGCGATGATAGGGTCGGCAGCGAGAACGGCTTTGGAGTCGCTTTCTACATATGGTACTGGTTTTTTACCTCTGATATCGAGGATGGATTTCTGATTCATGATATCTTCTTTAGACTTTGTGATGGTTGTCGGTGTGATGTCATTATCAAGGTTATATTGGATTTGGATGGCACGTCGTCTATTGGTCTCATCGATAGTCATTTGCATACTATTGGTGACTTTATCTGCGTAAAAAATGACCATACCATTGCTGTTTCTGGCAGCTCGTCCTGCTGTTTGAGTTAAGGAACGTGCATTCCGCAGGAATCCTTCTTTATCTGCATCCAGGACCGCTACAAGAGACACTTCTGGAAGGTCTAGTCCTTCTCTGAGCAGGTTGACACCTACCAATACATCAAATTCACCCATCCGTAAGTCCCGGATGATCTCTACCCTATCCATCGTTTCTACTTCGCTATGGATGTACCTGACTTTGATATTTAGTTTTGCCAGATACTTGGTGAGTTCTTCTGCCATTCGTTTGGTCAGGGTGGTTACCAACACTCGCTCATCCACTTCGATCCTTTGTTGGATCTCTTCGAGGAGATCATCTATCTGATTGATACTGGGTCGCACATTGATGGGCGGATCCAGAAGGCCAGTCGGACGTACGATTTGCTCTACCACGAGACCTTCTGTTTTTTCGAGCTCGTAGTCGCCCGGGGTGGCACTCACGTAAATGACCTGACGGATGACGGACTCAAATTCGTCAAAACTCAGAGGTCTGTTGTCCATTGCCGACGGAAGTCTAAAACCGAAGTTGACCAGATTGATCTTTCTGGCTCGGTCACCACCCCACATACCACGCACTTGCGGGAGTGTCTGGTGACTTTCGTCAATGATCATCAGATAGTCATCTGGAAAGTAGTCCAGCAAACAAAATGGTCTGGTACCCATTTTCCTTCCATCAAAAAATCGTGAGTAGTTTTCTATACCATTGCAGTATCCCAACTCCCGGATCATTTCCAAATCAAAGGTGACTCTTTCTTTGATTCGTTGTGCTTCCAGATATCTGCCCTCTGCTTCAAAAAACTTCTCGTGATTGTACAGTTCATCTTCTATATCATGGATGACCTGATTCAATCTGTCTTTGGGGGCTACGTACAGGTTGGCAGGAAATATAGCTGCATGTTCAAGTGTAGCAATTTTTTTACCGCTCGATATTTCCAGTTGTTCGATGACTTCTATTTCATCACCAAAAAATATCACCCTATAACCATAATCTACTTGTGGAAGGTTGATATCTACAGTATCCCCTTTGA
>JBATLS010000288.1:0-7348 GCA_049289435.1 Saprospiraceae bacterium
TAGTACTACAATCCCAATATTTGCTTCAATAACCCTTCATCCACTTCCGCTCCCGCAAAATCATCAAATGCCTTTTGCGTCACTTCTATAATGTGTTTTTTTATGAAAGGGGCACCTTCTTTAGCACCTTGTTCTGGAGATTTGATACAACACTCCCACTCCATCACCGCCCAACCATTAAAGCCATATTGTGACAATTTACTAAATATACTGCCAAAATCTACCTGACCATCCCCAAGCGATCTAAACCGCCCTGCCCTATCCTTCCAATCAGCATACCCGCCATATACGCCACTTTTTCCTGTGGAATTGAACTCGGCATCCTTAACATGAAAAGCTTTAATACGCTCATGATAATAGTCTATATACCGCAAGTAATCCAATTGCTGCAATACAAAATGACTGGGATCATACAACAAACAAGCCCGTGAATGCTGATTGACCTTATCCAAAAACATTTCGTAGCTGATGCCATCATGCAGATCTTCTCCGGGATGAATCTCATAGCAAACATCGACACCACAGCCATCAAAGTGGTTCAGAATAGGTAACCATCTATTTGCCAACTCTTTAAATCCCATGTCCACCAAACCAGCTGGTCTTTGTGGCCATGGATACACTGTGTGCCAAAGCAATGATCCAGAAAATGTGGCATGGCTGCTCAGCCCCAAATGCTTGCTAGCACTACCTGCATTTTTTAATTGCTGTACAGCCCATTTAGTTCTCTCCGTCGGATTATTTCTGACATTCACTGGCGCAAAACCATCAAACATCAAATCATATGCTGGATTGACAGCTACGAGTTGCCCCTGTAAATGGGTACTCAACTCAGTGATTTCAAGACCAAAATTTGATATCTTCCCTTTCAATTCATCACAATAAGCCTGACTCTCCGCAGCCAGATCCAAATCTATTAGTCGTGAATCCCAAGTAGGAATTTGCACTCCTTTGTAACCCAAGTTTGCTGCCCATTGACAGATATTTTCTAATGTATCAAATGGAGCACTATCTCCCATAAACTGAGCTAAAAAAATAGCAGGACCTTTTATTGTTTTCATATTATAGTATATATTGTAATATAGATTGGAGAATGCTTACAGCCATTTTTGCTCACTCTTGCCCGAAGCTATGACCTTGTATATAAACTCCATCCCACGTACCCCATCTTCGATTTTCGGAAAATCATGAAATACCGGGTCTATCTCCTTGCCATCCAACAATCCCTGGATACAAAAGGCTACATTTCTATAGATATTGGCAAAGGCTTCTAAATAACCTTCGGGATGACCAGCTGGTAATCGTGTATGCATGTTGGCTTCTTTATATAGGCCTTGGCCGCCTGTACGAAGTACTTGAATAGGTTGGTTCAACCATCTCACAGTCAAAGTATTAGGCTCCATTTGTGCCCATTCAAATCCACCTTTTTCACCATACACCCTGATCCTCAGATTGTTTTCCTCTCCTGCTGATATTTGAGAAGCATAAAGGATGCCCTTAGCACCATTGTCAAATCTGAGCAGTACATTGCCATCATCATCCAGTCTCCTGCCATCTACCAGAGTACTGATGTCTGCACATAATTGATCAATCTTGAGGCCAGTGATATATTCAGCCAAATTTTCAGCATGGGTACCAATATCTCCCATGGCTCCAGCAATCCCAGATTTGGAAGGATCGGTGCGCCAAGAGGCTTGCTTTTGATCGGTGGCTTCCAGCAACTTGCTGAGCCAGCCTTGAGGATATTCGACGACCACTTTCCTGATCTTTCCCAAGTCACCATTTTTGACCATTTGTTTGGCCTGCTTGACCATAGGATATCCCGTGTAGTTGTGTGTCAATGCAAATATTTTTCCGCAGTTATTTACCACTTCTCTAAGCAGATACGCTTCGTCCAGATCAAAACTGAGTGGTTTGTCACAGATCACGTGAAACCCGTTTTCTAAAGCCATCTTTGTCGGGGCAAAATGAACATGATTGGGGGTCACTATAGAGACTAGGTCCATTTTTACATCGTCAGGCAATTTTTTTTCTACCATGATCATCTCCTCAAAAGTACCATATACTCGGCCTGGGTCTAAATGCAACTCTTTACCCGATGCCTCTGATCTTTTTGGATCACTGCTAAAACTACCACAAACCAATTCGATTTGGCCGTCCAAAGCAGCCGCCATGCGATGCACAGCACCTATAAACGCCCCTTGGCCTCCACCTATCATCCCCATTCTCACTTTCCTACTCATACATAAAATCTATTTAAACTACTAAAATAAGAATGCCAAAATAAAGAGAAACTAAGACATAGTCCTATAAAATGGAGTATAAAATTATCAGCATTGATTATTTAACAGCTGTCGCAAGGTTATCAGCTAGAATAGTGATGAGTGGTTTTTGATTTAATGAGTGAATTTGCTGCGTTGACCTGATATCGTATGTATTCGTTCCGCTAAAAAACTTTTTTATATCTATGGTGATATCAAAATCAGTGGATGCATTCTCTATAATCTTGATAGGCCTCGACAAAATAAATGAACGTAGTGCTTCATCACCACCTAAGTGCAAGGCAAAACTCTGCTTTTCATTTGGGTCAGTATTGAAGGTAATCTGCCCCTCTGGTCTAAAGAATATGTAGCTTTTCCAAGCTGACCAATATTCGGCAGCGCTACTCAAGATGTGTCCTGATTTGAAGTCTTTAGGCTCTAAGGCGTTGGATATCTTGTTTACACCTATACTAAACGATAAAGCGTCAAAGTCTCTGGCAAGTATTCCTTGTAGCTTGTATTCCATGCCATTAGGAGAGACAGGTGCAGTATGAGCCGCTGTTAGGTTGAGGTAATCTACATCCTTGAGATTGAAGCTCCCGTCTTTAGATATGACGGTAATGTCGGAAATATAAAAAGACAACCTTGTCATCATGAACTTATCCCCAGTGCCTGGGTATGGATACTCTTTAAACATCTCCATTGGCTCATCACCATAAACCAACTTAAATCTTAAGTTTAAATCTCCAACCGAATTGCTATCATCTTTGTGGCAGGATAGCATCAGTGTGATTAGTAAAAAACATATTACATAATTATTTAATATTTTCATTGTCCATATATTTATTAATCGTTAACTTTGATGCTTTATTTAAGAGTATGTTTAAATTTTCATGTTTGAGCGAAAGCGAGCATATTTAATTTTAAACATACTCTAAATCAAATCCATTCAAAAGTCCTACCACTATAACAATTCAAAATCAAAAAATATTAGAAATAATCCATTTATTTTTATAAAAGTGTAGGGGTCGAGATATTAAAAAGTGTCAAATATGTAATTGCTTGGAAGTACTCCAATAGTTTTATGTAAGAATCCACTTTTTAAACATATGTCAAAGTAATATAATATGAAACCGAAAGATTATTTTATTGCAAATTGTTTGTTTTTTTCTTTATTAAGCACTTCTTGTACCGACCTTTCACAAGAAACCAGCCAATATACTACTCTGGATTTTGAATTGATGGCTTTGATAAGGAGTCAATCACTCAATGGCACCATCAATTACTATGAACTCCCAGCATCCAATGACTATAATAAAATACCTCAAGATCCTAAAAATCCACTTTCAAAAGATAAAGTCGCTCTTGGAGCTTTCCTTTTTCATGAAACTGGTCTAAGTGTTGATGCAAAAGATGCTAACAACAAAAACACATACTCTTGTGCGTCTTGTCATCATGCCGGTGCGGGATTTCAGTCAGGCCTCAGACAAGCTATTGGCGAGGGTGGACAAGGTTTTGGCAGCAAAGGAGAAGCCAGAATCCCCAATCTAAAGTCCGCTTATTGGGATGTGCAGAGCATACGTACGCCCACCGTATTGAATGTGGCTTATCAAACCAATTTATTTTGGAATGGGCAATTTGGTGCTACACATCAAAACACAGGTACTGAGCATCTGTGGACAGAAGATTCGCCATCGAAAATCAATAAACTAGGTTATCTTGGTGTAGAGTCATCCACCATGGGAAGTTTAGAAATACATGGTATGACCTTGAATGAAAAAATTATACAGCTGCCGGCATATAGAAAATTATTTGACAGTGCTTTTAGTGATGAACATTCGGACCAGAGATATTCACAAAAAAATGCATCCCTGGCCATAGCTGCTTATTTAAGGACTATGCTGCCTAATGAAGCACCATTTCAAAAATATCTCAAAGGTAATGTTGATGCTATGTCCATGCCTGAAAAAGAGGGTGCCCTTCTTTTTTTTGGGAAAGCCAATTGTGCAAAATGTCATAACGGCCCGGCACTCAATTCCAACAAATTTTCAGCACTTGGTTTTTCAGACCTTGTGGATCACAAAGACCCGACAATCCATACCCAAGAAAATGAACCAATAAATCTGGGAAGGGCAAGTTTTACACGACTCAATGAAGATAAATTCAAATTCAAAATTCCACAGTTGTACAATATGACCGACAGTCCCCATTACGGTCATGGATCCAGTTTTGATCGGATCATTGATGTTTTAAATTACAAAAATCAAGCAATAGCCCAAAACAAAAGAGTCACTGCAACTCCGCTTGACCCATTATTTGTACCATTAAAATTGAGTCAGGAAGAAGTCACATTACTTGAATCATTTTTGAAATACAGTCTCTATGACAAAAATCTCCAAAGATACGTGCCACAGGTATTACCATCAGGCTTGTGCTTTCCAAATGCCGACTTAAATTCAAAATACGATATGAATTGTTTTTAAAAATCTACTCAGACATCGGCACCTAAAAATGGATAGGTATAATCAGTCGCAGGAACAAATGTCTCTTTGATCGTCCTGGCCGAAACCCATCTGTACAAATTGATGATGGAGCCGGCTTTATCGTTGGTACCTGAAGCTCTGGCACCTCCGAAAGGTTGCTGTCCGACCACTGCCCCGGTCGGCTTGTCATTTATATAGAAATTGCCAGCAGCATGTTTAAGTTTTTCGACACCAAGATTTACTGCATATCTGTCCCTGCCAAATATAGCACCAGTCAGTGCATAAGGACCCGTCTGATCTACCAAATCTAGCGTCTCTTCATATTTTGCATCCTCATATACAAATATAGTAAGCACGGGACCAAACAGCTCCTCACACATAGTGATATAATTGGGATCCTTAGCGAGTATCACCGTAGGCTCTATAAAATATCCAACTGATTTATCAAACTTACCACCTGAGACAATTTCTACATTTGGGTCGTTGGCGGCATCGGCTATATATGATGTGATTTTATCAAATGCTTTTTCATCAATAACTGCATTGATAAAATGGCCAAAATCTTCAGGACTACCCATTTTAAAATCTGCCAGATCAGCAACCAACTCTGTGCGCACTTCTTCCCATAGTGAAGCTGGGATATAAGCTCTGGATGCTGCCGAGCACTTTTGACCTTGAAATTCGAAAGCACCTCTCGATAAGGCGACGGCGACTTCTTTTGCATGAGCCGACGCATGCGCCACCACAAAGTCTTTGCCACCAGTCTCTCCCACCAATCTCGGATATGTCTTGTATTTTTCAATATTATCACCAATAGTCCTCCATATCTTCCTAAAAACTCCCGTACTTCCTGTAAAATGAATGCCAGCAAAATCAGGATGATTAAACACGACTTCTCCAGCTGACGGTCCATCTACATATATCAGATTGATGACTCCGGGTGGCAGACCTGCAGCTTCGTATATTTCCATAATGACCGCTGCAGAGTAAATCTGGGTTTCTGCAGGTTTCCACACTACCGTATTTCCCATCATGGCAGGAGCTCCACAAAGATTGGCGGCTATGGAAGTAAAATTAAACGGCGTCAAAGCGAAAACAAAACCTTCCAGTGGTCTATACTCCAACCTATTCCATACGCCTGGGGCACTGGTCGGTTGTTGGGCATACATTTCGGCCATGTATTGGACATTAAATCTAAAAAAGTCTATCAATTCACAAGCAGCATCAATCTCCGCCTGATATATATTTTTGGATTGGCCAAGCATGGTCGCAGCATTCATTTTGGCTCTATATGGTCCGGCCAACAAATCAGCTGCTTTTAGAAATATGGCCGCCCGGTCTTGCCATGGCATATTTTCCCATTGGGATTTTGCTGCCAAAGCGGCATCAATCGCCTGAGCAACATGTCCGGCATTTCCTAATGAATATGTCCCAAGTGTGTATGCAATTTCATGAGGTGGATGTATGGACTTTTTATGATCTGTATATACCTTTTTATCCCCAATGTACATAGGTATATCGACATGTGTACCTTTCATCGTCTTTAAGTATTCTTTGACATGCTTACGCTCTTCTGATCCTGGTCCGTAGGATTTTACTGTTTCATTTATTGGCGTTGGTACTTTAAAAATTGCGTTTGACATATTAAATATTGTTGTTATTTGATACGATGATTAATTCTCGTGCTATAATTTCGGGCACAAAAGGGCTTACATCACCATTTCCTTTGATAATCTCTCTTACGATGGTACTACTGATGTGTGAATATTCGGGTTGACTGATCAGAAATATAGTTTCCAAATCTTTACCTATGATGGTATTGAGTTGCGATATGGTTTTTTCATAGTCAAAATCCGATGCATTCCTAAGTCCTCTGATGATATAGTTCGCATTCTTTTTTTCACAAAATCGGACAGTCAATCCTTCGAAATAAGTGATCTCAATTTCTGGATAATCTTTAAATACTTCTTTAAGCCATTCCAGCCTTTTTTCAAGGGAGAATAATGTACTTTTTTGTAGATTTACGCCTACTGCCACTATGATTTTGTCAAAAAGTGGTACGGCTCTTCTGACTAAATCCACATGTCCAAGCGTGATGGGATCAAAAGAACCTGGAAAGACCGCAATATTCATTAAATTACATTGACTGTACAAAAACACAAAGTAACGAAAATATAAGATCAAATGCAAGTAGGAAGTAGGATTTTGGATTTTGGATTTACTCTTGAAAGCTATCGGGAATACGATTTTGGATTTTGGATTGAATATCGTTTAGTTAAGGCAACTTTATAAAGCCCTTCTCTTATAAGCTACCGTCTAAACACAAATATAAATCAGCCAATCAACTTAACCTATTGGACGAAATATGAGAGATAAGTGCTTGATTTCAGCATTTTACCCATCTCTACCCTACTGCCACGTAGAGGGCAGGGATGGGTAAAATCAAAGCCATCAATCAAAATAATGGAGACCTCCTGAGACTTATTTCTTATTGATGCTCACTTTCTTGGTGATCACTCCTTCTGTCGATATGATCTGCAGCATGAATATTCCCGCAGGATATTGGCTTGTATTGATGGAAAGTGATGGCTCATTGACTTCACTTTG
>JBATLS010000289.1:0-1573 GCA_049289435.1 Saprospiraceae bacterium
CCTCCACCTCTGAAGCGGCCATACTTACAGCTTATACCTTAATTGCTTCCAAGCATTCCGATATACAGCGTTACCTACAACATGCGGTGATTTTTATCGATCCTACCATCAATCCCGACGGGCGGGAGCGTCACTCTCAGTGGGCCAATATGTACCGTGCAGAGCAATTGGTAGCAGATGGCAATGATGTGGAGCATAATGAAAATTGGCCAAGAGGTCGGGTCAATCACTATTGGTTTGATCTGAACAGAGATTGGCTACTTGCGATTCACCCAGAGAGTAGAAGCAAATTGTCATGGTATCATCAGTGGTACCCCAACGTGATTGGTGATTTTCATGAGATGGGTACAAATAGCTCTTTCTTTTTTGAGCCCATGAAAGATAATGGATCCAAAAATCCCATCATGCCCATAGAAAATTATGTAGAACTCAATAATACGTTTGCCAAATATTTTATTCAATCTATGGATAGTATAGGTTCATTATATTTTACCAAAGAAGTATTTGATGGGACCTATCCAGGATATGGATCATCATATGGCGACCTCCAAGGTGGATTAGCATTGCTTTTTGAGCAGGCTAGTTCCAGAGGTCATGTACAGGAGACACCTTATGGGGATATGACTTTCGCCTTTACTATTAGAAACCAATATGCGGCTGGTATGGCCACCCTCAGAGCATCCGTGGATCATAAAACCAGACTCAGAAAATATCAAAACGAATTTTTCAAATCGGCCTTGACCAATGCAGATGGCGACAAAGTAAAAGCATATACTTTTGCGCTGGGTACAGATAAAAACAAAGTAAAGACATTTATAGACAAACTACTGATACACAAGGTGAAAGTCTATGCCAATAAAGACAATTCAGGATTTGTCGTACCGACTAGACAGCCTCAATACAGAATGGTGCAGTCATTTTTTGAGACTTATGACACTTATCTCGATAGCGTATTTTATGACGCCTCGGCATGGTCAGTGGCAAATTTTTACAATATCAAATTCAATAGTGAGCGTACATCATCCACATTGGGTAAAGAAATCATTGATACCAAAGACATCGTCAAAAATGTCCCTGTGGTGAAATCTGACTATGCGTATATCATAGATTGGGATGATTGTAATGCCAGTGCTGCGCTCTTTCAATTGCAGTCCCAGGGGCTTACTTTGGCGACATCATTCAGACCATATTCAGTCAAAATAGCGGACGGAAGTACATATAAGACCAACTATGGAGCACTCATGTTGCCAGTGGCTAAGCAAAAGATATCATCTGATGAAGTATATAAGCACCTCCAGCAGGTACAGTCAAAGTATAATATCAACATCCTTAGCCTGCCTACTGGATACAGTACCCAAGGGGTGGACATCGGCAGCAGACATGTGCAAGCACTGCAAAAACCCAAACCCCTACTGTTGATCGGCGAAGGCACCAGTGCTTATGAGGCAGGTGAAGTTTGGCATCATTTTGACCAGCGACTTCATATGCCTATCACCAAAGTGATGCTCTATAGATTGGGAAGTGTGGATTTAAATAAATACAATACCTTGATCATGGTGTCAGGCAACTACAG
>JBATLS010000290.1:0-8892 GCA_049289435.1 Saprospiraceae bacterium
TTAAATATTCAAAATGATGGTTTTAGATATTACGACCCTTATTTAAATACAGTACTTTTGCAAAATCAGTTGGGCATGATCCCTGTCCTGAGTTACAAAGTAGAATGGGCAAATATCAATTAATTTAAGTTAATAAAATCCTATAGTCATGAAACGACGAGAATTTGTAAATAAAGCAACCATCATTGCATCAGGAATCGTTGTTGCACCTTCGATAGCATTGGATGAAAAGTCAGCCAAAAGACAGAAAGAAATAGGTCTTCAACTTTATACAGTGAGAGACGATATGCAAAAAGATGTAGCATCTACATTGTCTAAAATTTCATCCATAGGTTATACACATGTAGAAGGAACGGGATACAACCATCGAAAATTTTACGACTTGTCTCCTGCTGATTTTAAAATGATACTTAAGGATTGTAATTTGAAAATGTATAGCGGCCATGTTTCTACAGGTTTTAAACAAGCCAGGGATTCATACAATATGGCCAACAATTGGGAAGCAGTTTGTGAAGATGCTTCCTTCATGGGGCAAAAATATGTGGTTTGTGGGTATTTTGATGTCAATGAACGCAAAACCATCGATGACTACAAGCGTTTTGCAGGACTATTTAATAAATGTGGGGAAACAGCTAAAAAGTATGGATTGACATTTTGTCACCACAATCATGATTTTGAATTCGAAGCCATCAATAATATTATTCCATATGATATTCTCTTGAATGAGACAGATGATGGGTTAGTGAAATTTGAACTGGATCATTATTGGACCCAAAAGGCCAATGTGGATGGGATGAAGGTCATAAATGATCACCCAGGCAGATTTCCTTTATTTCACATCAAAGATATGGATGCTACACCAGAAAGGTTTTTTACCGAAGTAGGTACTGGAGTCATCGATTGGAAACCAGTATTTGATGCGTCCAAAACGGCAGATATGAAGTATTTTTATATAGAGCAGGACGCTTGCCGAAATATGCCGGCACTAAAAAGCATTGAAGTTTCATTCAACAATCTTACAAAGATGCAACTTTAACAGATTGATACCAAGTCGCTGGATTATTATAAATAGGGAATTTACGATATTCCTCATTACCAGAGTGATATTTACATCTGGCATGAAGATGGTACCAGTATTGTTGGGCTGGTATTTGTACGAACTTACGGGAAGCAAACTTGCACTAGGAATTCTGGGGTTGAGTGAGGTGATCCCTGCTATTCTGTTGGCTTTGCCTGCTGGGGTAAAAGTGGATGCCTCCCCCAAGCGAACCCTCATACTGACATGCTTGACTGCATACATAGGTATTTCTTTATTTTTTGCGTTGGTGACGGTCAAGTCAGATATGCTATTTAATCTCAAAGTGAAAGAATATTTGATCTATGGTCTGGTAGGGTTAACTGGTCTGGTCAGAGCATTTATTTCACCATCCTTCTCAGCCATAATAGCTCAATTGGTCAAACCAATTGAACTGGTGAAAGCAGCATCTATCAATAGTATGTCCTGGCTCATTGCTGCAGTGATAGGTCCTATGCTCGCTGGATTTATGGTTGGGATCTGGCAAGTGTCCACCTCCTTTATTTTGATTGCTGTATTGATGGTAATATCTATCCTGACCTTCCGGTTAATATCTGAAAAAGTGGTCAGCTATGACAAAGGAAAAGTGAGGACGTGGGAAAGTGTAAAAGAAGGTATTGATTTTGTGGTACAACAACGTGCATTATTTGGTGCTATGACCTTGGATATGTTTGCTGTACTTTTTGGAGGTGCTTTAGCCTTGCTGCCAGTATTTGCCAAGGACATCCTGGAGGTAGGTCCACAAGGTTTTGGTCTCTTGATGTCAGCTACCTATTTTGGTAATTTCATGGCCATATTCTATTTGACCAAATATCCGCTTCGTGATAGACAGGGATACAAGCTGATCTATTCTGTTGCTGGATTTGGCATTTGTATCATTATATTTGCTCTATCGAAGTCATTTGCGTTAAGCTTTATAGCATTACTGGTAAGCGGTCTATTTGATGGGATAAGCGTCATCATCAGGAGCACCATATTTCAAATCTTGGTGCCCGATCATATGCGGGGGCGAGTATCATCCGTCAGCTCTATTTTTATCAATAGCAGCAACGAGCTTGGACAGTTTGAAAGTGGATTAGCTGCCTCAGTCATGGGTACCGTGCCTTCAGTCATTTTTGGAGGGTGTGTGACATTATTGATATCCGGTGCCGCTTGGTTCAAAATCCCGGCACTTAAAAAGCTGGAATATTAGTGCTTTGTCTAAAACAAAAAAAGCCGTAACAATCTTTAGATCATCACGGCTGATACCTTTATAAAATTGGGCGCATCCCAACATTTCATTTTTGTAATCTCTTTTAAGATTACCCCATCCTTATTATGGAGATAAAAAGAAATTGACTTCTCTGTAAAGTAAAATTGGAACACACACACAAGATTTTATATTACAAAGCTGGTATTCTCAATACTTGACCAGGGTATATCAAGTCCGGCGAAGTGAGCATCGGTTTGTTGGCTTCAAAGATCACAGGATATTTCATCATGTCACCGTACTGCTCTTTGGCTATTTTGGATAGGCTATCACCTTTCTGCACCGTGTAGAAAGTAGCTTCCGGTTCAGGATTAACCACAGAAAGTCTATCATCCACAGTGGCGATTCCTTCTGTATTTCCTACTATCAAAATCACTTTTTCTTTTGCAGTGGTGGACTCCACTTGCCCATAAACAGTAGCTTGGTCGTCATCAACTACGATGTCCAAATTTTCTACATGGATGCCATGGCTGACTACCTGAGCAGCCAATGCAGCCGCTTTACTTTTGTTGGATGCTGCTTTGAGTGCATCCATAGCTGATCCGGCAGCCGGTGCAGCATTTGCAGTTTCGTTTTCTGCAGCTTTGTTACCTACTAATTTAGCTCCAGCAGCTTTTAAGAATGAAAATAATCCCATAATTTTTCGTTTACATTTTAAAAATAATTACCAAAATTGGTTACAACACAAATTAAGTAATTTTTTGCATAAAAAGTTCAGCCAAGAGATAAAAAATTTATAATTTTCGATATTTTTTTAAAATTCCTGACCAATAGTAACAAATCATTTTTAGAAAATTGATGAAATATATATTGATTTTCTTCATACGTGATAAATTATTAAATATTTAAGCAATTATATAAGATTGATAATCAGTTATATACGATTAATTTTTATTTTTTTTAAGATATGTTTAATTCAATATCCCTTTAATTTGCCAAAAACCTTATATTTGCGCTGTTTTTTGAAAAAATAATGATATATAAACACCATGCAAGGAAAAGGAATAGTTAAAGTATTTTTAGTATTGATCATAGCGGTATGTTTGCTTCAGTTTGCATACTTCATACCCACTCGCAATGTAGAATCAGCAGCGGACGATTATGCGACTAAAATGACAGGAAAGAGTAGTGATGCTCCATCGGCAGATTTCAAATTGGCACGAGCCAACTATCTGGATTCTGTATCTGGATTAGAATTGTTTAAAATACCAATGGTAAAGTCTTATACCTACAGCGAGCTTAAAAAGCAGCAATTGGCCTTAGGACTTGACTTGAAAGGAGGTATGAGTACTGTGTTGCAAGTGGATTTGAGTGATTTCTTGAAATCATTGGCAGGAAGGAGCTCCAACAATGCAGATTTCCAAAAAGCTTTGGACAATGCCAATATAGCGATGCGTAGCTCTCAGTCTGATTACATCACCCTTTTTGCTGATGAATACAGAAAAATTGCCGGCGATAATAAGTTGGCAAGGATATTTGCAAGAAGTGAAACATTGGGCGAAGTAAATGCCAATACAGATGATGGAACAGTAACAAGACTGATCCGAGCAAAGGCGGATGAGACCGTCAATTTGACTTATGAAAGGCTAAAGCAAAGAATTGATAAGCTGGGAGTAGCTCAGCCAAATGTTTCTTTAGATCCTAACAGAGACTTAATATTGGTAGAGATGCCAGGTATCGACAATCCACAAAGAGCGAGGCAGTTTTTGCAAGCCAGTGCAAAACTTGAGTTTTGGGATACATACAGATATTCAGACCCAGGCATCAATAGTTCAATACAATCTGCAGACCAGCTTTTGTCAGGCAAGGCAATAAAGGACTCATTGAATGTTGAGATGGACACCATCAAAGTAGCTCAAATGGATGAATTGGGCAAACTGCTGCCTGACTCCATCACTCAGGTCGTGCCGAGATCATCTCAGGGCAGTGCATCATCATCATTATTGAGCGTATTGAATTTAAATGGTGGTACAATGTATCAGAGTGTCATTGGTATGGCCGACAAAGGTCAAAGAGCGAACATCACAAAAATGCTCGAAAGAGAAGATGTGAAAGCACTTTTTCCAAAAAATGCGAAGTTTATGTGGTCATATAAGCCCGTACAAGATGAATCAGGAAATCTGACCAATAACTATGAACTATATCTCATCAAAAAACTTTCGGGAAGTGATCTTCCTCCGTTGGATGGAGACGTAGTCACCAGTGCGCAGCAGACGTTAAACGCCGTAAGTGGTGAAGTGGAAGTGAATCTAAGGATGAATGCTGTGGGCGCCAAAAAATGGGCAGAAATGACTACCAAAGCGGCCAATGACGGTAATAGAGAGATTGCTATTGCATTAGATGACGAGGTAGTTTCTGCTCCAAGGGTGAATGATGCCATTACACAGGGATCTTCGTCGATTTCAGGTAATTTTTCAGTAGAAGAAGCGGTAGATTTCGCCAGCATACTGGAAGTAGGTAAATTGCCGGCAAGGACTAAAATCATCCAGGAGTCCAATGTAGGACCATCACTTGGTAAGACCAATATTAGCAAGAGTGTAAACTCGCTTTTGATTGGATTTTCATTGGTGATTATTACTATGCTTGCATATTATTTTGGTGCAGGATTGATCGCCATCATATCTCTATTGTTGAATGTATTTTTAATTTTTGGCACACTTTCGAGTTTCGGTACTGTATTGACACTTTCTGGAATAGCGGGTATCGTATTGACCATCGGTATGGCTGTGGATGCCAACGTGATCATCTTCGAAAGAATCAAGGAAGAATTGTCCTCTGGCAAAACCCTTAAACAATCGATCTCTGATGGTTTTCACCATTCGTATTCAGCCATTATAGATGCCAATGTGACCACCATATTGACTGCTATGATCTTAGCATATTTTGGTTTAGGACCAGTAAAAGGTTTTGCCATCGTATTGATCATAGGCGTGATGAGTTCGGTATTTACGGCCATCTTTATTTCAAGGTTGATGATCGACTGGTGGGTCGGAAAAGGCAATGATCTGTCTTTCTGGACCAATTTTTCTAAGGGAGCGTTCAAAAATATAAATATTGACTGGATAGGAAAGCGTAAAATAGCATATGTATTTTCTGGTCTTTTGATTACAGCAGGTTTGATTTCTATTCTTACGAGGGGGTTTGATTTGGGTGTAGATTATAAAGGAGGATTCTCATACAATGTGCAATTTACTGGAAGCGAATCTATGAATTCAGACAAGCTCAGAGACGGCCTTACTGCTGTATTTGGCGCGCCTCCAGTAGTCAAACAAGTGGATTCAGATAATACATTCAATATCACAACGTCTTATCTCATCACCGAAGCAGCGGATGATACTCCATCAAGGGTATTAGGAAAGCTTCATGAAGGAGTGGCTAAAATCGCAAGCTCTGATGTTGCTTTAGCAGATTTTTCCAATTATGAGGCGGCCGATGATGTGATCCACATCACCAGCTCCGCTCAAGTAGGGCCTACTATAGCGGACGACCTAAAGAGAAGCTCATTGTATGCAGGTATTTTCGCATTGTTGGTTGTATTTTTATACATCCTTATCAGATTTAGTAAGTGGCAATATTCTGCAGGAGCGATCATAGCGGTATTCCATGATGCATTTATAGTCTTGAGTATATTTTCATTGGGTGCAGGCTTGTTTCCTTTCTCACTGGAGATAGATCAGGCATTTATCGCTGCGATTCTTACGGTCATAGGATATTCACTCAACGATACGGTGATCATTTTTGACAGAATCAGAGAATTTTTTGGCATACATGTCAATAAAGGAAAAGATGATATCATCAATGATGCCATCAATAGTACTTTGTCCAGAACATTGATGACTTCCTTTACTACCGTGGTGGTGATTTTGATATTGTTCCTTTTTGGTGGAGATAGTATCAAAGGATTTTCTTTTGCCTTGTTAGTAGGAATAGTTGTGGGTACATATTCATCGGTATTTATAGCAGCTCCTATACTACATGACTTAGCTACGGATCTTAAGATCACGAGAAAGTCTTCCTCTCCTTCATCAAAAAAATCAGATGACAAAAAATCGTTTTCTAGAGCTGGTAAATAAGTAAGCAGTCATAAAAGATATATATTTAGGGTTTGATCGTATATTCGTTCAAACCCTTTTTTCATTTTATAGAGGTTTTCATATTTGCAATTGATTTCTAATTGAATGCAGGATTTCATTTACAATAATTATCTAAATTTACATTTGATACAACAATATGGACTGTTATTGGATTATTATATAAAAGATTGAATTCGACATGATGTTTAGCAGATTGTTTTTTATTTACTTAGTGACTTTACTTTTTTCATGTTCGTTTAGCCAAAAGATTAAGACTGGTGAGATGGCTTATGAAAGGAGGCAATATGCTACTGCTATAGGACTGCTCGAGCCAGAATATAATGAATCAAGAAGTGAAGCGGCAAAAGGTAGGAAAGCTTGGCTGTTGGCCAATTGTTACAATAGACTTTTGGAATATCAGGAATCCAAATCATGGTATGAAAAGGCAGTCGCTGCCAATTATGGTGTAGAAGCTCTAGCGGGATATGCCAAAACTGCCAAGATTTTGGAAGAATATGAGTTGGCTATTGCCATATATCAAAAATTAGGGGAAGTATCGGGTCGAAAACAAGAGACTGATAGAGAAATATTGCTTTGCCGTCAAGCTATGGACTACAAAAGCCGGAAACCGGAATATCAGGTAGAGCGAATCTTCGAAAACTCCACCGTTTCAGACTATAGTCCGGTCTTATATGACGAACAGTATCTCGTGTTCACCTCAGAACGCAAGGATGCAACTGGCAAGAATGTTTATCTGTGGTCTGGAGAAAAATATTCAGATATTTTTATCATGGCCAAATCGGGATCTGAGGTGAGGAGATTTGATGCAGCCATCAACAGCGATCACAATGACGGAACTCCATGGTTTTCTAAGGACCTCAATACTATGTATTTTACACGATGCTACAATGAAGGGTCAGGAGATGACTACTGCAAGCTACTGATATCTAACAGAATAAATGGTGTATGGGATGATGCTAACATTTTACCTTTTGTAACGGATAAAGTCAACTATGGGCAACCCACATTGATCGAAAATGACAGTGTCTTAGTGTTTACCGCTGATATAGCTGAGCCAGGGGGACCGACGGATCTTTATTATGTAGAACTTTATGAAGACGGATCATGGGGAGTGCCTGAAAAACTGCCTGCTTCTATAAATAGCCAGGGCAATGAGAAATTTCCGACTGGTGATGGGGATACTTTATACTTTTCATCAGATTATTTACCTGGACTTGGGGGCTATGATATTTTCAAAACTTATTTGAGAGAAGATGGTGCCTGGACGATCCCGATCAATATGGGGTATCCGATCAATAGTGGTGGCGATGATTTTTCATTTACGGTGGACTACAAAGCAAAACCACGACCTCGAATCATACAGCAGGGTTACTTAACGTCGTCACGTAGTGGATCAGGGAAGGATGACATTTTTAGATTTGCGAAATTGATGCCTGAACCACCCAAAGAGCCCGTCATAATAGCGATTGACAGTAAAAAAGATTTGTTCATCACAGTAAGGACTTTTACCCCGGTATATGAGATTGAAGATGATCCAAACTCGAAAATGACAGGTAGGCTTGCTCTTGGCGAAACCCTAATAAAATGGAATGAAGAAGCCACAAATGAAAAGATAGCCGAGGACTATACAGACAAAAATGGATTCTATTTTAAAGAAGCGCCATCGGGTACATCTATAAAAGTGATTGCTGCAAAATTGGGCTTTCTCAATGCTTCAAAAATAATAGATACCCGAAATGTAGTATATAATAGTGGGGAAAAATCTAAAACCATCAATGTAGATTTGATATTGGACAGAATATATCCTGATAAGGAAATAAATCTAAAAAACATATACTACGAATTTGACAAATGGGACATAGTCGCCGAGGCAAAACCAACATTAAATGAACTGATCAAGTTGCTCAATGATAACCCTCAGGTCAATATTCAACTCTCGAGTCATACAGATTGCCGGGGTGAGTTGGATTATAATCAGGAATTGTCACAAAAGAGAGCACAATCAGCAGTAGATTATCTCATCTTAGGCGGTATTGCCAAAAGTAGATTGATTGCAAGAGGGTATGGAGAATCGCAACTCGTAGATCAATGTCCATGTGAATCCTGTACTGAAGATCAGCATCAATCCAATCGTCGAACTACTTTCAAAATCATTAAAAGGTAATATCAAATACCCATTTCTACCTGCATCCTAAAGTAGAAGTTTTTTTGTCTGCTGTCATCCATATATCTTAATTTATCTAATGTCGCTTCCAGTTGTATTTTGAAAGCGTGTTCTCGAAAATATTTAGTGATACCGAGTGGATATTGTTTTTGTTGGGGTAAGCTTTTTAGCACAGCGGTTTCCGGCTGAAGATCGGAAAATCGAATAATTACTTCTGTCCTATTTTTAAATAGATAACTGGATTGCACATCTATGCCATAACCGGTATATATATTGACAAATTTTCCAAATTCATCTGTTGTGATGGGAT
>JBATLS010000291.1:0-9442 GCA_049289435.1 Saprospiraceae bacterium
GGCGAATTGCAATTCGCCCCAACGGAAATCGCCCCATCGGAATTCGCCCCAACGGAAATCGCTCCAACGGAATTCGCACCAACGGAAATCGCACCAACGAAGATCGCCTCAACGAATAACGCCCCAAAATTTTCGGGATCAATCTGGCAGAGAGACTTTTACGAAATCATCATTAGAGACGAACAAGCATATCATAATATTTCTAAATACATTATAAATAATCCTTCAAAATGGCAGACTGATAAATTGAATAAAAGATAAAAAAACCCACCAAAAAGGAAATGTACAACTTACTAAAATTAGTCGTATTAGGGTGCCCGCCAAATCAAAAAAACATTATAACATATCACAATGATGATACCAGTACTTTCTATAATTTTAGCCACTATTTTTGGGCTTCTCGGCTTTATCCATTTTTATTGGAGTTTTGGTAAAACCTGGGGTTTAGACATAACCATACCAACAACACTTAGCGGAGATAGAGTTTTACGTCCTAAAAAGTTGGATTGTGCCCTTGTTGGTCTTGGGTTGTCCCTTTGCAGTCTATTTTATTTAAAATTGTCAGGACTCATAGATTTTGAAATTTCATCGACGAGTATAAAAGTGGTAAGTTGGATCATCCCTGTTATTTTTATTCTAAGAGCTATTGGAGATTTTAAATATGTAGGATATTTCAAGAAAATAAAAAATACTTCCTTCGGCATAGCTGATTCAAAAATATTTACACCCCTGTGTTTAATTATTGGTGCAATAGGTATAATCATTCAAATATTGTGATGCCATTGATTTTGGTCTATCATCATACCAACCTAATCTTTCCAGTTTTGAAGCCTATCGAGATATAGGTATGACTCCACAAATTTTACATGTTTTTGGTTGGTCATCTTTTTCAACAAATTCAAAGCAGAAATGTAGCTTGTCAAATTACCGTTTGATGAGCTGAATTTTCCATCTTCTACAAAAGTGATCAGACTGTCATTTTGAACTTTCAGGTTTGGATAATCCTTTTGAAGCTGCTTTCCACCACCGATCCAGGTCACAATTTTATGCCCATCTGCAATGCCCGATTTTCCTATTAATTGCGCTCCGGCACAATTGCTGACGACATATTTTACTTCTTTACCTTTTTCTCTGATAAAATGCACAATGAGATCATTGTTTACTTGCGAATACATATCATAGGCACTCGGTACAAATAGTGCTTCCAATTTTGGACAATTCACAAAAGTGTAATCAGGAACTATTCTTATCCCTTCTTCGGTGGTGATTGGGTATTCGGTCTCTGCAATTGTGATCACATTAAACAATTGGGTGCCATCTTCTGTCGGCTTTGCAAATACATCGGAGGTTGCCATCACTTCACTTTGGAGTACTCCATTATACATGAGCAGACCGATAGTAGGCAAATCCGATTTGAATGGTTTTAGGTGTTTTGTCAGTGTATCCGAAGCAGCATCGGCATAAACCGTAGTCTCACCCTTGCAGTGGTTTTTTGATGTATCGGAGTTGCAACTTCCCAAAATGATCATAAAAATAACCCATATTAACATATTTGATTTACTCATTTTATTATAGATGTTTTAATATCACTCCATTATTTCCAATCCAAGAGAAATCGGTTCAATAGCGCAATCGATTCAATGAATTAATTCTAATGTTACCAGATATGCACAATGGTCTGAAGCAATTGGATCCTGAATCACTTTTGTATCTATGACCTTCCATTTGTTTTTTGGAAAGTACATGACATAGTCTATGGTTTTTATTGGTTTATCAGATGGGAAGGTTAGTGGAGGATTGGCTTTGTCATATGAAGGTGTCCAGATTTTCTCCAAAATATTTATTGGTGTACTTCCGGGTACATCATTGAGGTCACCGGCCAATATCGTGGGATATCTATTTTGAGAAAAAATTTCATTGAGTTTTTTGGCCTGAGATATCCTGTCTATGTCATTTTTCAAGTGATCCAGATGTGTCCCCACAAAACTAATAGTATCTCCTGATGGCAATACTATAGTCACCTCAAGAGCTGCTCGGGGTTCATTTCCTGGGCTGAATGGAAGAGACACAGTTCTTGATGACAGGATACTGCTTTTGGTTAAGACAGCTTCGCCGTATTCACCGCCATCATAGGCCATTGCTTTTCCGAATATGGAAGCCATTTTAGTCCGCCAGCCCAGTTCTGTAGCCAGATCGTAGTTTTTGGCTCTTCGTGTTTTGAAATCCACTTCCTGCAATGCCACCAGATCGGGTCCGGCGTCCTTTATCACTTGTGCGATGACATCCAGATTGAAATCGCCTTTGGTAGTAGCACCATGAAGGATGTTGAAAGATAGTACTGTGACAGTTATATTTTTGTCTGGAGTCACTTGAGACCAGGCCGTCAAATGAGTGCAAAATAAAAGTAGGATGATGATGGTTTTTATTTTCATGCCAATAGTCTGGCCTGTTCGGTTATAAAATATCATTGTTAAAAAGGTAAAATTTCATCAGCTTTGCTTTTTCTACTACTTTCCTTTTTGCATAATCTGGGGTAAAGTTAATTGGACATTGTAACATTTAGTGAAAATGATCTAAAAAATAATCAGACCTTAGCAATTATTTTGTCTTTATCTCAGCATTGGCCAATTCATTAGTATTTGTTTGGCTTTTTTATATAATTTAGCAAAGTCAATCGCTTTTGTCGTTAAGAGTATGTTTAATAAATATATTTTGGGTTAAAATGATGTCAATCAAGCCTTAATTTTTGATGGTGATTTATCACTGCCAAATAAAATCTAAAGTTACTTCTGAACACCTGCCTACCATAGAATTTGTTGTACACACAATGACGTACAATGGAATGACCACTGTGCTCCAGACGCAATTTTAATGACTATATGCCTTTAGTCTTATGATATTCAACTTATCAAGCACTTTGATGATCAGATATGTTGGGTCGATTTCAAACCATCTTATCCCACCAAAATTTGCCCGGCTACCGTGTTTGTGATGATTGTTGTGGTATGCTTCGCCCATCATCAAAAAATCAACGGGAAGTAGGTTTTTAGAAGTGTCCTTTACTTTAAAATTGACATAACCGTAGATATGCGCAAACCAATTGATGATTACTCCGTGTATCGGTGCCATAAATATGATAACAGGTAAAAACAACCACATCCACCATACTGAAGCAAACTTTATAAAAAATAAGACGTAAACGAATGTCCAAATTACTCTTGAAATATTTGAACTGGCTATTTTATCAAAAGCATCCCATTGAGGTACATTCTTAGTGAATTTTTCATCGACAATCATCTTTTTGCTATTGATGGCCTGATACATAGATTTTGTCCTCCACATCATGGCAAAAACATTTTCATCATACTTTGGTGAGTGAGGATCTTTTTCTGTATCAGCATATGCATGGTGCATCCTGTGCATTACACCGTAACCATATGCACTCAAATAGTTAGACCCCTGAAATATCCATGTTAAAATGTATGTAATTTTTTCAATGGTTTTTGACATGGTAAACGACTGATGAGCAGCATATCGATGCAGGAAAAAAGTTTGAAAAAACAACCCTCCATACCATAAAACAAAAAATAAGATGATCACTTCCATTTCTTTATAAATTTTACACAAAGGTAGGAAGGACTTATAATCTGTACAATGAACCTAAGTTAAGAAATTCGCTTTCGGATTCTACTCAATGCCTGAGGCGTCACACCGATATAAGATGCAATATATTTCAGTGGAATTTGCTTTATCAGGTTTGGGCGGTCGCTAAATAGATTCAAATACCGCTGTTCTGGTGTTTCATTCAATAAAGCTTGCTGTCTTTTAGATTTGAGTAAAAATAGCTTTTCTGCGATAAACCGACCTATGGTATTTCCAATGACAGTAGTTTTATAAACTTCCTGCAGTTCATCATAAGTAATGCTCCACAGAGTGGTTTCGGATAGTGTTTCAAGTTGATAAAGGGAAGGGGTTCGGGTTAAAAACGAATCATAAGCACTTATAAACTCACTCTGAAAACTAAACCCGATAGTAATTTCCTTTTCAGGATTTTCTTTCGGAATATACAATCTTACCTCTCCTTTTTCAATAAAAGAAATGTTATATTCTATTTGGCCAACAGTTAGAAATGTACTCTTCTTGGGAAGTATCCTTTTTTGCAGATGTGACGAAAAAATGATCCAGTCTTTTTCATCTACACTGGCAAATATTTCTATATATCTCCTTAATTCATCCATTGTTATTGTTCTGCTTCCTTATTGATTTTTGACCACCAGGCCATGACTTCCTGAAATTTTGTTTCAATTTCTTCCTCATGCATACTTAATCCTACATCTACTTTGACGTATGTTTCAATAATTCCTTTGACTCTATTTTGGTTTTTTTGATTAACCAGACAACTAAGTATTTTGTTATTCAAATCATCAAATTCATCATTTGGACAACCAGGCATCAGTTGCCAGGAATTGATAAGTTTTCTCAGGCTTTTTTCAAGAAAATGAATCCTACTTCTCTGTTTGCTGTTCATCTCAGATACTATTTAGTAATTTTGTACAAGAATTTATAGGCTACTGATCAGGAAGTTCATTTGTAATCTATGGTGCTTGACCATTGCTTTATGACTACAAAATAGGGCCTGATTTACCACTATGGACAACTTCTTATTTTAAATTTGGTAAATTTCCTAAATATATTTCAGAAAGCATAGTTTTTTAAGCTATCAACCTAATTTTCTTATAAAAATGAGAGAATGGTTTCTTTTGAAAGACCTTTATAATAATTGAACATTTTTGAAATCCTACCTTTTGAAAGGTTCAAAATCTTACTTAAATCCGGGGCGTTTTGTTGATTTTCCAGCATCAATGCTTTGATCGTCTCTATCGGATTAAGCTCTGAAATTTTAATATTTTCAGCATCCCACTTTTCGATTAGTAACGTCAACAGTGCTACTTCATCACTTTTTCTGGTTAATGGATTTTTTACAAGGTCATGAAGTTTGTTTCAATATGATTCGTATTGTGTTGCTGATTTGATTATTTTATATTCCATTTGGGGCTTGCCATTAATCAATTCTACACTATGTGCCTTTAAGTATTGTTTTGTCGTATCGAAAATTGGATTCTCGATTTCTGAAATTACTAGTTTTATTAGGTGATCATTCAAAATCTAATTTATTCACTTACCATCAATTTTTGATCTTCTAATTCAACTGTGAAATTGACTTTTGCTTTTAGAGCATCGAAAACCCTTAATATTGTTGAAAATCTTGCATCTGTGGTTGAGTTTTCAATTTTTGCAATTTGTGACTTTTGTACACCTACAAGTTCTCCGAGTTGCTCTTGGGTCAAATGTTTTGCTTTTCGGGCATTTCTGATAGCATCGCCTAGCAAATCAAGTCGGAGTTCCTGTTCGAAAAGATCACGTTTAGCCGTTCCACGTTTGCCAATGTATTGATCAGTTAATTCTTCTAAACTATATGTTTTCATTTCTTATTTGATTTAATATATTCGATTCTCATTTGTTTGGCTTTTTCAATCTCTTTTTTTGGTGTCTTATCTGTTTTTTTAACTATTCCGTGTGTTGCCACTATCATAGATTTTTCGGTTTCATCCCAAAATGCAAATAATCGATAAGCAATTTTATTATACAAAGTTCTGAATTCCCAAATTTCATCATCGAGCTTCTTCAGAAGTTCATCGTCTTTTATACTTTTAGATTTCCAAATGTTGTAAAATATTTTGTACCTAGGTTTTTCGTCTAATGAGTCCAGAAACACTTAGGCATCTTCGAGAAATTTGACTTTGAACATCTATGCTTAATTAACATTGATGCAAAGATAATAGTTTCTTTTTTAGGACACAACATGTTTTAATTTTTATGTTCACTTTCATTCTTGGTCGATCACAACGGTTTGGAGCTACAAGAAGTTGGCTATTTCGAAGCAACAACTGTCTGCCACCACTGAACTTGATACGAAGCACAATCCCGACAGCTATTGGGCTCATTTAACCACTGAACCGCCGCTTTTGGGTAGAAGCTGTTGGGTGCTGGCCTTTTTTGTCTGTCGTTTATCATTTTGGGTGCAAATTTAAATAAAAATTTTGAATGTTACTTATAGTCTTTGAATTATAGTCAACATATTCGGACTTTTGCCCCGTGGATATAAAAATAAAAATAGGACAGCGAATTAAAGAACTCCGTGATATAGCAAATATGTCGCAGAAAGACTTGTCTTTTGCCGCTGACCTTGATAGAAGTTATATCGCAAGTGTTGAAAATGGACAAAGGAATGTTTCAATTGTAAATATTGAAAAAATAGCTAGTGCTTTAGGAGTAACGTTAAAAAACTTTTTTAATAATGCCGAATTTGATGACACTAACACAAATTAAAGATGCAATAGATGCAAGAGTTTCTTCTGCTGCTGCAAATCCAATAACTTTGGAAGAAGCACTAGAAATAATAAAATGGTCTGTTGAAGATGTCATAAGATATTCTGGAGCAACTGGAAAAAACTCACTCATTGCATCTCAGCAACTTATCAATATACTTCACGAAGTCGTTAAATCATCTCTTGTAAACGAAGGTGTCAATCAAAATCTTATTCATCCACCTATCGCACAATCTAATGGTGAAAAAACTTTGGCAGGTTTTTTAAAATTTAAAAAACAAGACGTTTGTGTATTCCCTAATAATAAAGTTCCAAGAACTGAAAGTGTTGATTTTAATGGACTATACAATACTGGAACTACAGAACCATATGGTGAATTGTTTTCGGAACACATCCTTTCTATAAATGTGAGAAGCCAATTGAGTAGTTTGTCGAATAATATTGATACGATGTTTGAGAGAACATATGCCGAACCATTAAACCTTCATAGAAGACTTCCAAAAATGGTATTGGGTGAAGTTTATTTAATTTCTGTTAGAGAACTAGACTCTGCTCAGGTAACATTAAATAATCCTGTTTATAAGCAATTTACTGCTTCAACAGCAAACTATTTAGAAAAATATTTGAAAGGTTTTTCTGCATTAAATTTGAGGGCGAGCCAAAGAGATGATGACTTCAAATATGAACGAGTTGCTTTGGTGGTTGTAGATTTTTCTCAGTCTCCAGTGAAGATTTATACCACTACACAAGACTTGATAAATGATAACTTGCTGCCTGCAAATTCTACTGCTTCAATGGACAATTTAAACTATCAAAGTCTAACAAGAACATTGTTAGATGTATATGAAAAGCGATTCGGAACTGGAATATTGAGTTGATATTTGCGTATTAAAAATTCATCAACTTCATCTTGTTTTTCAAGTTTCCTTATCAAATTTATTTCTTCTATGGTTAAATCTGGAATTGTAAATTTTTCTATGAAGTTTTTCTGATAACAATGATACCCACCTTCAATTGCTACACTTGTTTTTGTTACGTAGTAATCCATTATTGATGAGTTCAATATTTTTTGAACGACATCAATATTTTCAGAGTTTGAAATCGGATTAATTAGCTCATCAAATAAACCCATTGAGGTTTGCTCTCGAAAAAATAATCCATAACCATTTGTAAAAAAGGATTCTTCTTCATTTACCAATAGAAATCTAGGTTTTTGACTAAAAGTAGGATTTAGAATTTTCTTTCCAATTTTAGTTAATCCTTGTGTTCTTCCCCAAACATAAAATGGCTCAAAATTAACTTTGCCTTTATCCCTATTCATAAGCCTTTCTTTTTCAGTCAGAAGGTAACTATAGCATTTTGGAAATTTTAATTTAAAATCTTGCTCTTGAATTGGAGTTGCTATGCCTTTTAAAATTGAGTAAGGAAAAATAATCTTGCGTGTATTTTGTTCGACTTCTTCTTGTGATTTGAAATCTGAAATTTTATAAACTGGGCGAACACACTCTTTTTCAATCTCAAAATTTCCGTTTGACGTTTCCTTTATATAATAACCGTTTTTTTTATTTCTGCCGTCTATGAAATAGACATCATCTTTTAGAGTTGCTATACCAACACAAATATCAAAAAGTTTCCCAATGGGAGTGCCAATATTCTCAATTGTCTTAATGTTTTTTTGTTCGTCAGCTTTTAATAATCTCCATTTTTTAACATTCAGGTTTTCTAAAATATTAGGAGAGCCATTTGCGTTTACAAGAAAAAATTCAGGACTGTAATCAGCTTTTATCCTGTCGTATGTAATTGAATCATTTTGTTGTTTGTCCAAAAACGTAATTGCGGTATAAGTTTGAGCATCAAAAACTTTCTTGTGGCTGAAATCAACTATGCGTGTAACGCATTTTTTATTTTGGAAATATCTCCTTAAAGATTCACCTGCAAGTGACGTGAAATAATTGTTAGGAGTTATGTATCCCAATTGCCCTGTTGGCTTTAATAACTTGTAGCCTAATTCAAAAAAAGCAAAATACAAGTTATACGTTCCGCCTTCAATGGTAGTCCAATGTTTTGATAGGTAACTTCTATTTTCATCTGAAAGGTCTTGAAATTTAACATATGGCGGATTGCCAACCACATTGTCATATTTTAACTTCCAATCTGCTTTTAAACTGTCTTGATGGAAAAGGTTGAAATCTAATTCTTCTACTAATTCACCATATTGTAAAGCATAAATTGTAAGAATAATTTTTGTCCTGTGAATATTGTATTCTAAAATATCTGAACCAAAAATATTTTCCTTTATTATATTTCGAATTGATTTATTAAACGTTTTACGATAGTAATCAGTTAATCCAATTAAAAATGCTCCACAACCACAACTAGGGTCTAAATTAGTGTCTGTTTCTTTAGGTTTAATTTCACTAATAATGAAGTCAATTACATAGTCAGGTGTAAAAAATGCACCATTCAATTTCCTGTCAGACACCGGAATGATTAATTCCAAATGATTTTCTAACTCTTTGATGTTAGAAATGTTTAAAGCAGTAGTGTCAAAGTAGAGTGTTGGATTTTGTTCAAAGTCTTTACAGTAGTCTGTTAGAATTGTACTGTCACTAAAGGTTAGTTTGTTGGTTGTTAAATAGGTATAAACCAGATGTTGCTCAAGACTTTTCAGGTCGTGAGTTTGAATGAGCTGATTTAAAATTCCTTTTTTCATTATTTACTTATGTTGACTTTGAGTAACAAAATTACAACTTTTTTGTTTATGTCCAAGGTATTTTTTTTGAAATTATCAATACAAGTTTTTTTATTTATTCAGATGTTGTCCTTTACGGTGTCAGTTTTTGCTTGTCGCTAACTTGGTTAAATATACACCAAATATACAAGACAATTTCACAATTCACCACATTCCCACTCCCAAATTCTCAAAACCAAATCCCCACCCTCAATAATCCATCAACGCCACCACCCCAGTATAAGATATCAATATAGAGAAAAACAGCGCCGCATAAAGCCCGATATACACCCCTAGACTGGTTTTGTAGTCCTTCATCACC
>JBATLS010000292.1:0-1524 GCA_049289435.1 Saprospiraceae bacterium
CTTCAGCACAATTTTTTATTTCAAGTTTGATTCAGTTTTTTTGTCAAGCTATATCAGGCACGCACAAAATACGAAATACGAAGTACAAATTATTTTGGCTCTATGTTCTATGATTTCTCCATTTTCCATTTTCCATTTTCCATTCTCGTATTTCGTAATTCGTAATTCGTATTTCGTATTTCCTTTTTCCTATTTCGTCATTTATCTTTCAAAATCATACTATTTACTGTCCTTTGTGCAATATTGATCTGAATAATATACCACCCTACAGGCAAATACTTTGCATCTAATTTGATCAGATTTTTGTCAATAAAAGAAAATACCGGATCAGCCAACTTCCGGCCATCTATACTATAAAGTTTGATATTCATTTTTGCCATGTTGGTTTGGTCAGTGCGAATATAAATCTCCTGATCAAAAGGATTTGGGAATACTTGAAATGCTGCCCCAGAATCAGGGTCATCAACATGACTGATGACAGCTTGAGTGCCTGAGGTACAGCCATTTTTGTCTTTAACCAGGATTTTATACAGACCATCGGGAAGATCGGCAAAAATATTAATGTCCAGATAAACAAAACCCGAATCCAAGCTAAATTGATAGGGTGCTGTACCTCCATTGGCAATGATGCTCAAACTACCTTCAGAGATGATCCCTATTGCAGTCAGAGAGTCTGGCTGCTGGATAATGAGTACACCAGAAAGAGAATCTCCCTGGTTATCTTTTATTTTATACATGTAGCTACCTGCTGTCAGATTTGACCATTCATTGATCTGTCCGAAAGCAGATCCATTCAAACTGTATAAAAAAGGAGCAGTTCCGCTTTGGGCAGTTATCTTGACAAATCCATCCGCCTTCTGAAAACATGAACAATTTTTTGTAATCTTCTCTACCTCTTTCAACACATTGACCGTCACCCACGTATTGGCTACACATCCCAAACTATCTTTGACATAGATCTGGAAGAGTCCATTGCCGGTCAAATCAAAAGTATCTTTTATACTGAAATCCACGCCATTGACACCATACAGTAGCGGGCCAGTGCCGCCAGTAGCTTTTGCAATGACTTGAAATCTTTTTTGAGTGATGTCAATTTCAAAATCCGGTGGGCTGTCTAAAGTTAACTCCTCAGAATTAATTATTTTATTTCCACTATCTTTGGCATAAATGACATGCTGGCCCGAATTGAGCAGTAATATGGAATCCGATAGATACCAAACTCCATCAGAACTGAAAAAATATGGAGGAAAGCCCCCGGATGCTGTGATATGGACTGCTGCATTGTCGTCGGGACATATTATTTGTTTGATTAGGTTTACATTCACAGTGAGCGAGGGAACATCTTGATTCACTTCGCTTTGGACGGTGCATCCATTTTCATCAAAAACTAACACCCGATGCAGGCCGTTGGCAGCAGATTCAAATTTGCCAATCATTGTAGAAATAGTGTCATCCAGCACATAGGTCAAGTCCCCTACTCCACCCGAAGCATCCACCAAAATGTCATACTTATCAGTGACCACC
>JBATLS010000293.1:0-4855 GCA_049289435.1 Saprospiraceae bacterium
CTCGAATTCTAACGAAGAGCAATATCATTGTCCATAAATCATTGGATGCTATCATCGCCAATAGCTGGTATTGGATGCCAATGATGACTGTACTTTTATTTGCCATCTATTGGATGCCGTTTGCATCCAATAATTGGCTGATGCTGCGTATTTGGATTTTTTCATTAGTTTTCGGTCACTTAACTTTGGAACATTTGACCTCTTCTTATTCTCAGCAAGGGCCTGGCATTGGCACTACTTATTTAGCGGGGATGTTGTTTATATTTGTCGCACTTATTGTTGGAAGTATAGCGGTAGTCATTTTAAAAATGGCGGAAAAGTTTTAGATTCTTACAGGATACAAAAAAGTAGAAAACCAAATCTTGGATATATATAACCTAAAAAGTTACAATAATAAAATTCAGAACATACTACAAGACCTGGAAGACTTTCAGGATACCCATAAGAAACTACCGAGTCAATCATGGAATTTAAACTTGAAACTATTTTATTTTCATGACCAATGCCAAACAGACCACAGTAGTATAATAGCTTTATGAGAAATCCCAAGCTACTGCCATTTTATTGGTCCACTGATACTATAAAAGCATATTATTATTATGACAAACGCCGATATCCATGCTATACATAATACGCCACAACTGTATGCATATTTATCACTGGTTTTAATGACGTTGTAAGCCATATACACCCCGACTCCTAGTATAAATGCGGCAATAAATGCCATGATGGCTTCAGCATTCTTACCATATCCATCCCATAATATGTCAAATCCAATTTTAATTAGAATAAATGCTGATAAACAACTAACCGCAAACATGACATAATATGCCATTTTATAAAAAAAGTCCACATGCAATATTTTAGAATTTTAGGTATTAAACAAATCCTTTGCTCCCGTCCCAAAAAATAAACAATAGTAAAATAACTTAAGAGTAAATCTCATTTTATTGCCATTTAAATGGTCCATTAAAAAACAACAGAGTGATCACTATAAAAATCAGGGTAACGATCCATGCTATGCCTAATACTCCACAACTGTGCATATATGCTTCACTTATTTTTATGATGTTATATGACTTGTATAATCCAATACCTAATATGGTACAACCAATGAGATAATATACTATTTCCATTTTTTTGCTGTAGGGATCAAATATCATAGAAATTGATCCTACCATCAAATAAAGAATGATAAAAACAGTGATGCCAAACATGACATAATAAGCCATTTTATACAAGAATTCCATATGCAATATTTTTATAAATTTTGGTTACAAACTTTAAAAACTAAACATTCATTCATCTCAGTCATAATTTTCCGATCCAATATAATCAATCATCCATTTACCTTTGATTTTACTCATCTCGAAGTTGTAAGGCGAATCTCCAACAACCTCCATAATGGCTGTACTTTTATGCATTTCTTTGACTCTGAATTTAAGATGTTTAACATTGTTGAGAATGAGTTCGGGCTCTTGAGTAATTAAGACCAAATCCATATCAAAACCTTCAGGTGGTCCTTCGTTTTGTGGGTTATCCTTAAATGATTCGCTCTTGGACTCGAAGTATTTTCGCCAGTCAGAGATATAACTTTCTGATATAAAAGTACTCGACTTCAGGATAGAGAGATATTTGTTGCACGCCACCATATCGACGACATAGTTTCCTTTATTATCGGACTTTGTAAATCCTACTGAATTGGCCTTTTTATAATTTGATTTATACCACAATAGAAAACCTTTGATGGTTTTGGTTATGGCAATACTGTCAGCATTATTTAAATAGCCATCGCTCGGTGCACCTCTAAATTTTACGCTTGTAAATCCTTGAAAAGACATTGCCGGAGTACATAAGACACTACAAAAAATTAAAAATTTTATCATAAAAATTGAATTAAACAATATTGAATTCCTGTATTATAAAAATCTCGTAATCAATTCCATTTGCCACCAGACGACAACACTAATATGATGGCCCAAAGTGCAAACAATCCTATGACAATAAAAGGAAAAAACAAAATCACATTTCCCAGCTTTGTCATGGATGTATATTTCATTAGATACCAACCGCCAGCCGACATTGCTATCAAAAATATGGTTAATGCAAGATGCTTTCCTGCCAATGAAAAGGACTCTTCGTGCCCTAGTGATTTGTTAGCAAAATAAACATACAATTGCAGATATGTTTGGTAACCAAAATACAGGATGGCACTACCATAAATCAAGAGCGCACCTAAGTGATACCATTTCATGCATTTTATTTTAAAAAGTTATGAGTTAAGATCAGACAAATATAAGCGCACATGGGGCAACTTTGAAAAAGTTTTGTATCGAATGGTAGTATTCTTTATCTAAATGAGGCAAATTTTACATTGAAGTGTATTAGGCCATTTCTTCTGGTCACAAATTAAGACCATACCATCATTACCTCTTGTGATTTAGCAATGCGAAGATGTAAAAACAGTTGGTAGTTTTTGAACAGACTGTAACTGACGACAATACGAAAAATTTTGCACAAATCATATTTTGTACGTATATTTGTACTTAATTATAGTCAAAAGAAATATTATGCAAATAACAACAGTTTCCGATTTTAGAAAAGACATGAAGACTTACTTGGACAAAGTTGTAAAAAACTTTGAGCCTTTGATTATAAATCGTGGGAAAGATTCTGGAATTGTTGTGATGTCTTTACTAGAGTATAACTCGTTAATGGCTACAAATCACGAATTGACTTCTCGAAAGAATGAATTAAGATTAGATTCAGCAATAGATAAACTAAAGAACGGAGCAACTTTCAACAAAGATTTAATCGTCGGTTAAATGAAATATGTATTCGTTGACGAGTCTTGGGAAGATTATTTGTATTGGCAAATAGCGGACAAAAAAAAACTGAAGAAAATAAATGAGCTTCTAAAAGACATTGCCCGAAACCCTTTTGATGGAATCGGAAAGCCAGAGCCTTTAAAACATAAATACGCTGGATTCTGGTCAAGGCGTATTGATAGTGAACATAGACTGATTTACCTATACAAAGAAGGAGAGATATTCATTGCGAAATGCAGATTTCATTATGACTAAAAACGCACCGATGACAACACCAACCGAAGGTGATGTATTGCATTGCTGAAATGACCTATTTATGTCAGAACTCCTGACTCCTCCCAGTTTAAATCCATAAAAAATACATGTTTTTCAATTGAACCCCGGCTTAAACCAGTGGTCAATGAGTCTTTTTTTGTCATGCCATATGCAGGCTCTATAATATTTAACTGCATTATACACCATCTATTTTGCATAAATATCTAAGAGTATGTTATAATAAACCATCAAATAATTTCTATTTTGTGAATGATTCTGTGATTACTCAAAAATATTAAATAAAGACCTATGAAATCTGTTTGTCTCCTCGTGTCCATTTGTTTCACCTTTCTCATCCATCAAGGTAATGCCCAGACCGTGGATATGAAGTATTTCGAAAGCATGAAGTGGCGAAATATCGGACCCCAACGTGGTGGTCGGTCACTTGGTTGTGCCGGTAGTCCAGGGAGACCTTTTGAATATTATTTTGGTGCTACTGGTGGTGGATTGTGGAAAACTACAGATGGAGGTCAGGAATGGGCACCGGTAACCGATGGTAAGATCAGCTGTTCGTCTATCGGTGCGGTCGCAGTGGCTGAAACCAATCCGGATATCGTATATATCGGCGGTGGAGAGACACAACTGAGAGGCAGCATCACTCAGGGCGATGGCGTATATAAAACTACAGATGGTGGAAAAACCTGGAGACATTTAGGATTGAAAGAAACCCAGGCGATATCCAGAATCAGGGTACATCCCACCAATCCTGATATCGTGTATGTAGGAGCATTGGGCCATCCTTATGGTGACAATGAAGAGCGGGGCGTGTTCAAAACTACTGACGGTGGCAATACCTGGAAAAAAGTGCTTTTCATAAGTCCTAAAACAGGCATAGCCGATTTGATCATCGATCGCAACAACCCGAAAATAATTTACGCCACCTCCTGGCAGGTATATAGAAAAACGTGGATGATGTGGGGCGGAGGTCCTGAATGCAAGCTCTGGAAGTCTGAAAACGGAGGTGATACATGGATAGAACTCAGCAAAAACCCAGGTATGCCTTCGGGCACCTTGGGTAAAATAGGCATCACCGTTTCTCCGGTAGATTCCAAGAGACTTTGGGCTATTGTAGAAGCCAACGATGGAGGCGTATATCGATCTGATGATGCCGGTGCTACTTGGATCAAAACCAATGACGAAAGAAAACTGCGTCAACGGGCTTTTTACTATTCTAGAATCTATGCCGACCCTTTTGATAGAGAAACGGTGTATTGCCTCAACGTAGATTTCTACAAATCGACGGATGGTGGCAAAAAGTTTGATCAGGAAATAAAAGTACCTCATGGCGACAATCATGACTTATGGATCGACCCCAACAATCCGCTCCGCATGATCACTTCCAATGACGGCGGTGGTTGCGTCTCTGTCAATGGCGGCAAGTCCTGGACCGATGAAGATTTTTGTACTACTCAGTTTTATCACGTCACGACGACCAATCACGTGCCCTACCATGTAGTGGGTGCGCAACAAGACAATAGCACACTCGCCATCCCGAGTGACGGTTGGAGTCATATGAACGAATTGGGCGAATGGGGCTATGACGTAGGTGGCGGCGAAAGCGGTTATATAACTTCTCATCCCGACAATCCTGATATCTTTTATGCGGGTAGTCAGGGAGCCTTGCTCACCCGATATGACAGGACCAATGCTCAGATCAGAGACATCCAGGTTTACCCTCGATTTTTTTCTGGTGAGCCAGCCAGTTCGCTTCC
>JBATLS010000294.1:0-5763 GCA_049289435.1 Saprospiraceae bacterium
GCATTATACCACTACTGGTCCGGAGATATACAGAGATACGCATGGCGGTATCACTCATTTTGTCAGCTCGATGGGCACCACTGGTACCATCATGGGCACCTCGATGTATCTGAAAGAGCAGGATCCGTCCATCCAAATAGTAGGCTGCCAACCGCAAGAAGGGTCATCTATACCTGGGATACGCAGATGGTCACCTGAGTATTTGCCAAAGATATTCGACCCGTCGAGAGTAGATATGGTCATGGATGTGTCAGAAGACGAAGCCATGGACATGGCCAAATTATTGGCCCTTAAAGAAGGCATTTTTGCAGGGGTGAGCTCTGGCGGAGCAGCGGCTATGGCACTAAAGCTTGCACAAGAGTTGCAATCAGGAGTCATCGGGTTTATATGCTGTGATAGAGGAGACAGGTATTTGAGTAGCAATTTATTTGCCTGATCACAAATCAATGGAGAGAATATTACAAATTGATTAATGAATCATTTACTTTTGCCGGTCTAATAAAACAAACATGAATCCAACCCAACAATTCCTTCAAAGTGAAGAAGCAGAGCCACATATCCAAAGGACTAGAGAGATACTAAAGAAATATCCTCAGATCAAATCATTGATAGGCAGAAATCCCAATACTTTTTACTTTATATTAGGAATCGTTGCTCTCCAGATAGGTATGGCCATTTTTATCAGTGGCTATCCTTGGTGGGTAGCACTTGTGGTTGCATATGTCATCGGAGCATTTGCCAATCATGCTTTGTTTACCCTGATACATGAGTGTACGCACAATATGGTATTCAAAAGTCGCATAGCCAATCTCTGGGCAGGTATCCTTTGCGATCTGCCGAATGTACTACCTAGTTCGGTACAATTTAGAAAATATCACCTGAAGCACCATGCATTTCAGGGTCATTATGACATAGATGCCGATATACCCAGCGTATGGGAAGCCAAATTGATAGGCAATTCTTTCATAGGTAAAGCGATATGGTTGCTGTTGTTCCCTGTTTTTCAACTGACCAGACCACCGAGACTAAGAGAGATCCAATTCAATAGCGTATGGGTTTGGATAGACCTTTTGGTGGTGATTGGATTTGATGTGCTATTATTTTATTTTTTTGGGATCAATGCCATTATTTATCTGGTAGCCTCATTCTTTTTTAGTGTTGGGCTGCACCCATTGGGAGGGAGATGGATACAAGAACATTTTTTGGTGGATGGGCCACAAGAGACTTACAGCTATTACGGACCACTCAACAAATTAGCATTCAATGTAGGTTATCACAACGAACACCATGACTTTTCTTATGTGCCCTGGAATCACTTACCCAAAATCCGAGCCATTGCTCCAGAGTTTTACGATACATTGACCTATCATGAATCGTGGTCAAAATTGGTGTGGAAATTCCTTAGTGATCCATCACTATCACTATTTTCGAGAACCATCAGGACGGATAGAGGCAATATCATAGTCACCAAAGATAGTGAATCTGACCACTTCGAAGGAATCAAGATTAAAGAGAAGTCAACTATTTGATAGGAATTTCTCATAGGTATTCTAAAACCATAGTTTTTCGTCATCTCCAGATACACCATGATAATTTAGGGTAATCTCTTCTCCTGGCTCGATGGTTTTGATAGCGACTATATCGATGGTGCGATGCTCCATATCGAGTATGAAATTGGCATTAGGTTGGACTTCATGATTGTAGATACTGCCCAATCCGAGTGCAATCGCACAATCCTCCATATCTTCTCCCCAAAGGAAGTAGTAATCATGCAGCACTGTCTTGTGAATGATAGGCAGTTGAGATTTTGGGATGACAATGACCGGACACACCTCGATCAAATCGCCCTCATTTATTTCAATAGAAGAGAAAACTCCTCGACCCCTATCGCCACTATTTGTAATAAACAATCCTGGTATCTGATTCATTACTTATGATCGTTTAGTGATATATACTCCTACAAGTATAGTAAACATGCCGGCAAAATGCAACCAGGAGATCACCTCCCCATCTGCCAATCCCCATAAGATCGCTACTATAGGCATGAGATAAGTCACTGTAGAGCCAAAGATGGCACTGGTCTTTTGCACCAGATGATAGAACAGAATACTTGCTATGACCGTACCAAACAAGGATAACAATGTCACTGCTCCCAATGAATAGATGGCTTCACTATCATGAGTTAAGACGCTGATGAAGTCGGTGAAAAACAAATAAATCAATGCAGGTGGTCCTATGAGAAAGAAGGACATACTGCTGATGATGATCGGTTTGGTTTTGCCAAAGAATGCCTGGACCATGTTGACACTGGATGCATAACAAATAGTGGCTACGATCACAAAAATCCCAAACAAAGGATTTCCTCCCAATACATCTTCAGAGCCAAGTATGATGAGTGATGCTGCACCCAAAAATCCGAGTATGACCCCTATGAGTTTTTGAGTATTGAATTTTAGTTTGAATATCAATATACCAATCACCAATGTCCAGATGGGCGTCAGGCTATTTAGCAATCCTGCTACAGAACTACTAATTTGTGTTTGAGCAAAAAAGAATAAAAATGCCGGAATACCACTACCAGTCAGTCCTATGGCCAAAAATTTAGGCCATTGAGACCAATCTATGACATTCCTATGCCAAAAAACGATCGGGGCAAAAGCCAATGATGATATGCCCAGGCGCATACAAGACAATTGCACCGGATCAAAAGATACCAGCGATTTTTTAATCAAAATGAAGGAGCAACCCCATACTGCACTCAGAAAGAAGAGCAGTGCCCACGATGAATTGTCAATTTTTTGTTCTTCCATTCTTTATTACCTAAATATTATAATGAACTTCGTTATGAGGGACTGCAAAGGAACGAATATAGTAGGTAACCTTTGAAGGATTACTTAAAAATATTTATCATATCCAAATGTTTTATGATTTGGTATAGAAAATTTTAATAAGTATAGTATATCTCCACTTTCTAAGTTGACGAATCAAATCGCATGATTTGAATCACATTTTAGCATGATGCTTTACTTATTATGATAATTTATTGAATCATTGAGTGTTAAATATTAGGATACAAAAAGATGTGATCAGTCAACTTTTAAGCCAATATATTTTGGAGTTCAAAATTTTGGTGAAATAAAAATAGGTTGTACCTTATTGCCAAATTAGGTTTTCAAAAGCTCCTAAACATTACAAAATCTTTATAAACCATTAATCTTATTCATATTATGAGTGTAGAAACAAAAAATATCCGGAATGTCGTCCTCTTGGGCCATTCCGGATGCGGGAAAACAACCCTGGCCGAAGCGATGCTTTTCGAATCAGGTGCCATCAGTCGTATGGGTGCTATTGCCGGGGGCAACACAATATCTGATTATACTCCTATAGAGCAAGAAAGGGGAAACTCTCTCTTCAGCACACTGATGCACGTAAAGTGGAGAGATTGTAAGATCAACATTCTGGACACGCCTGGTTTTGATGACTTCATAGGCGAGGTGGTATGTTCGCTCAAAGTGGCTGATACCGCCGTGGTCGTGCTGAATGGGGCACATGGAGTAGAAGTAGGCACAGAAATATTGTGGGACTATGTCAATGATTTCAAAACACCATCATTGTTTGTCATCAGTCAGATGGATCACGAAAAAGCCGATTTCGAGACCACTTTGGACCAAGCCAAAGAAAGATTCGGTCCCAAAGTCATCCCTGTCCAGTATCCCTACAACCAGGGAAATGGCTTCAACTCCATCATTGATGCACTAAGAATGGTCATGTACGTATTTGGCCCCAATGGTGGCAAACCCGAAAAAATGCCCATACCAGAGGCAGAAATGGAGAAAGCAAAGGAAATGCACAACATCCTTGTAGAAGCTGCTGCAGAAAACGAAGAAGGTCTGATGGAAAAATATTTTGATAAGGGTACTCTGAGTGAAGAGGAATTGACCCAGGGACTTCGCATAGCTTTAGCCAATCAGCAGATATTTCCGGTATTTTGTTGCTCAGCCATACAAGATAAGGGCAGCGGACGGATCATGGGCTTTATCAATGATGTTGCCCCATCTCCGGCAGATGTGCCACCATTTGAACTGTCCAATGGCAAAACTATGAAATATGATCCAAAAGGACCCACAACATTATTTATATACAAAACAATCTCCGAAGCACAGGTAGGCCTGGTCAGTTATTTTAAGGTGTACTCGGGGTCTGTGAGATCAGGAGATGAATTGATCAATTCCAAAAATGGAACACATGAAAGAATCAGTCAGGTGTATGAATCAGAAGGGAAGGTCAGAAATGCAATAGATTTTCTTCAAGCTGGCGATATCGGTGTGACCCTAAAACTGAAGAATTCCCATACTAACAATACGCTGAGTACTAAAGGTTCCGATATCGAAATAATGCCTATACATTTTCCAGAACCAAGAATTCGTACGGCGGTAGTACCTCCTAGCAAAACAGATATGGAAAAACTCATCAAGGCACTCCATCAGATAGAAGAAGAAGATCCCACACTCGTAGTAGAGCAGTCAGCCACCCTCAAACAAACCATCATTCACGGACAAGGCCAACTCCATCTTGATCTGATCAAGTACCGCATCGAAAAAGTAAACGGTGTACATATGGACTTCGAACGTCCGAGAATACCTTACCGGGAGACAATCACCAAAGTCGCCAATGAAGTATATCGCCACAAAAAACAAAGTGGTGGTGCGGGTCAGTTTGGGGAGGTGCACATGCGCATAGAGCCGTATTATGATGATATGCCCAACCCTGATGGACTCAATGTCAGAAACATAGAAGTAGATGAATTGGATTGGGGTGGTAAACTGGCTTTCTATTGGTGCGTAGTAGGAGGTACCATTGATGCCAAGTATTCGAGTGCCATCAAAAAAGGTATCATGCAAAAAATGCAGGAAGGCCCACTCACCGGGTCCAATTGTCAAGATATCAGGGTGTCTGTCTATGAAGGCAAAATGCACCCGGTTGACTCCAATGATATGGCATTTATGCTGGCATCCATAGGTGCATTCAGGGCTGCCTTCAAAAATGCTGGACCACAGATACTCGAGCCAATCTATGATGTAGAAATCACCTGTCCTGACTCAGCGATGGGCGACATCATGGGTGACTTGCAGACGCGTCGTGCCATCATCATGGGTATGGACTCAGACGGACACTATCAAAAAATAAAAGCCAGAGTACCTATTGCAGAGATGTATCAATACAGTTCGACGCTCCGTTCCATATCTCAGGGAAGGGCTAAGTTTACCCGAAAATTTGCTGAATATGTAGCTGTACCATCAGATATCCAGCAAAGACTCATCTCAGAGCACAAGGAAGAAGAGGACGACCACCACCATTGATAGAATGATTGATAAGAAAGCATGAAGATTGGCTTCGTGCTTTCTTATTTTCAGAACATTGGAGTCTGAATGCTTATCTCAACAAATGGAATATCACTTGCCCTTGGGTATTGATCTCCAAAGCAGGTGCCGGGACTTTAAAAATATTCAGAACAGAGCACACTGATTTAAGAAAATGATTTTTAGGGTTCAGCTTAGGAGGGTCGATGTCCAGACTTATGTAAAACTGTCTATATCTGGGATTGTCCACTGGCGAAATGGAAAATAGATGACCATCCTGCGTCCATTCGTTTTCAAAACCACCATACATATTTTCAGCACCATAACCCAGAGCGACATTTAACCATTTGGGCCACTTATTGTCTTTGGCTAAAAATGAGTGCACATTGATAGAAGCCCAGTA
>JBATLS010000295.1:0-3093 GCA_049289435.1 Saprospiraceae bacterium
CAGCTATACTAAAGATAGTATGCTTACTTCCATCTGACCATAATATGTCGTAATTTGACAATACATTTTCCCCCGCACCATTTATATCCCAAATAACATGGGTTCCTTTATTACATTCTTGTACTGAAGCTAGTGAAAAAATATCAAAGGATTGTTCTTTGCTCTCGATGGTTGTAGAAGCTGTACTGCCACACCCATCCCTATCCGTCACCGTCACCGTATATGTCCCAGCATCCAGACCCGATATATCTTTGGTCGTGGCTCCGGTGCTCCATAGATAAGTATAGGGGGCATGGCCGCTTGTGATGGACGAGGTTATCATTCCAGTTCCTGTCGTGCATATGGCTTGGCTTGCTAATGTTATGGTAGTTGGTGATGATATCTCAAAGGTTTTTGATGCTGTACACCCATGACTATCAGTAGCAGTTACTTGATATATTCCATGAGCCAAATTATTAATATAATCTGAAGTAGCACCATTGTTCCAAATGTACGTGATAGGTTCGGTACTCTCTTCCGTATAAATGACTATATAGCTTTGCGTTGGTGTGCATCCTAGATTTACATAATCTTCAATGATCATATCTGGTGCTTTATCGATAATAAACTCACTAGTACTGCTGCAATTATTTGAGCTGGTAACAGTGACGGTATATACTCCAACTCCAACACCAGTCAGGTCTTTGGTAGATAAACCTGTACTCCATATATATTGGTAAGGACCATTCAATCCATTATTTTGGATCATCACCTTGCCTGTATTATTATTACATGTGGGTGTAGTGGTGCCTATAATGTGTATAGAGGCACCTATAATGATATTTAATGTCGCTTTACCACATAAATGATCGATTACGACTATTTTGTATTTGCCAACGCTAAGGCTATCGATATCTTCTGTGCCATTGTTATTGCTAGTCGTAATACTTTTGATTGTCTGACCACCTACCTTGGAATATACCACTTCATATGGTGCTAAACCACCTGATATACTCAAGTCTATTTTACCATTTTTTAAATCCGTGGCACATGCGTTGGTAATGACCGCAGTTATATCTCCATCTACCAATGGTGTATTACTGCCAAAACCTGGTATTATCAACAATAATAAGAAAATCGAAATTAGAATAAAATGCTTCATCTTAGCTCAATTTATATTTTAATGAATAAAAATATTATATACTACACACTCATACAAGCATTGTCATGCCGATATGATACTTAGAGAGAGAGAGTCTATTTATTTTGCTAATATTGATCGTCAATCATGGCAAATAGGGACACCATGAGGAATTCTTTCTATTGCGACATACTATGGAGTGATCCATCAAGCATATGCATTTCTTTTATATCTACTAAGAGTATTCACACAATACTGAGATCATGATAAATACTCAATCTTATGCCTTGCATCAATCCCACCAAAGCCTGACAATCTTGTGGTAAGTGATGTACATTTTGATCATCTCTTTGCTATGCTCTGGCCCCTTGTCTGAATAAAAATCTTGCTGTAGATAGTCAGGACAAAAAGTGATGAGCTCATCTATAAATACATCCAGATCATCAGGGATGGTATGGAGTCGAAACATCACCCAGTCAAATCCAGCTCCAGCTATATCGAGAGGATATCGCACTCTCCATGCCGAAACCTTGCTGATGATATCATCTGGGCCTAAGCCATAGTTGATCGCACATGTATATTGAAATCGCAATATGTCCATATCGTCAGCCGTATCCAGGATCGTGATGACATAAGGAGAATAGCTTTTTGGTGGCAGCTGAGAAAAGTACACGCAATATCCATATGGGTTTAGTGACTTACTAAGTGTAGCTATAGCCTCATTGGCCTTGCTCTGACCTACCGCAAAAGTGATCCCTTCGATATCCAAGCCAGCATATTGGTGACCCAAAGTATCAGGCGTAGAGGCTGCGATCTCCCGTTGCTTGTAGTCACAGATAGCATCCAGCAGAGGAGCATCCATGCCCAGATCATCCAGTAGATGTACTTCTGATGTAGTCAGGCGCATGACCTGACCCACTGGTGGTATGTACCCTGTATTCCGTTTGGGCTTGGACGATGGATTCATATCGAGCAGACGCAGATTAGGCAGGAGCTCTCTGGGTATCTCCTGTGCGACGGGTATATCAAAGTAGTGGGGATCTGTATCTACCTTATCCAGCTCTGTCATTATGTTGTTAAATAATTGGTTACCTAATTTGTTTTTTTCAGGATCCGTTTTTATTAATTCTTTATATGCCAAAATTCTGTCTAGTTTATATTCTTCAAATCCTGTATCATTGGCTAATTTCAGGATGATTAATCTATTATGATTTGGCATACCGGAAAGATAATCATAGTAGTTATCTCTGGATAAGATATCTCTACATACATTTTCCATAGAGCTACAAGCATTAAAAAATGCCATTACCTTATTTTCTAATAATTCATAAAGCATATTAACTGCTTTATCCAGTTGTACATCATCAATTTTGCCACTCGGAGAGCGAAAATTTATAGCTGATATGGCCGTCATATCACTTTCGAAATATCTTTCGAAATCAGGATGAAATGAGATTTTAGGAGCATATACATAATTATAATACCATAATGTATAAAGGAGAGGTTTTACGTTACTTTTTGCCATTATTTCAAATACTTTTTTGAAAATGACCTTAGTTCTAATACGATTATCAAAACTATAAACTGATGCTCCCAATTCAATATCTATATTGATTATGTTAATGACATTATTTTTTTTATTTTTTTTAATAATACCAAAACTGTTATCGCTTTCATAAACTGAATAAATATCAAACTGCAGGTTTTGCAATTTTTCTAACACTTTCTTTATGACAGTGTATAAGATTCTTTGCTTGTTCATATTTTAATTTTTATTTTGATTCAAAATTTTTGATTTCTACTCAAATCTCTTTTAAGGGTCTATATCCAAAAACAATCCATTGCCATCAGAATAAGCTTTAAAAAAGGGACCGTTTCTAGATATTTGAGTCTCAGCTTCAATCGTAATTTCACCAAATTTAATATTATTTTTCAAAATGTAACTCCCTTCTTTCATTGCATCTCTCTGATTG
>JBATLS010000296.1:0-7223 GCA_049289435.1 Saprospiraceae bacterium
AAAAAAATTGTCAGTATAACGCAAAAAATATCACCAGAATTTAAAGATAATATTATGAGTACTTATGACCAATTGATACAAAAAGGGATACAAAAAGGGAAGCTTGAAGGAAAAATTGAAGGAAAGCTTGAACTAGTCTTAAACGCTTTTGATAATGATTTAAGTATTTCTCTCATTTCTAATATCACAAAACTTGAAGAAGAAGAAGTCCTTAGGATATTAAAACAGAGAGGTAAAATAAAATAAAGTGTATATGATATTCAAATCCATTGACTACAAC
This sequence comes from Saprospiraceae bacterium, assembly GCA_049289435.1. Lineage (GTDB taxonomy): Bacteria > Bacteroidota > Bacteroidia > Chitinophagales > Saprospiraceae > OLB9. The sequence goes on from JBATLS010000296.1 coordinate 281, forward strand.
CTGAAAATCTATTATAAATTCTTATTTCAGCCCAAAGGTAACAAATGACATGAAAATTAATTTCCACATTAGCTGGTGGTTTCTTCTATAAATGGAGTGGTCACTCCATTTAGCTAAAACACCGTTCAGTCATCCTTATAATGGAAAGGTGGCTTCCTCGCTTGGGGTTTGATCTTATTTTTTTCTGGTCTTTTTTGGTCAAGATTGAATTAAAAAAATCCCTCCCATATGTGTGTAAACGGTAGTTTCAGAGCAAGGCGGGTTGCACTTTTGACCTTCATCATGGAACTCATTATGATATTTAGGTGCAAATCAAATTAACCCTGCACCCAAGGCAATAGAAATCAGGATAAGCATCATGGCAACGATCCGCTGTAAGATGATTAAGGTGATCTTTATGAGTAACTTATTGCCAATATAAGCACCGCTGATGGCTGACAAAGTGGCGCAAATGACCAACAGAAGATTGCTTTCCAACCCAGACTGACCAAATTTGGTGGTATAAACAGATAATCTTGTAATGTCTATCATTGATGCGATCACAACAGATGTACCGATAAACGCCTCTTTGCTGAGTCCCGTTTTGATCAAAAATGCGCTTCTCAAAGCTCCTTGATGCCCTGACAATCCACCAAAAAAGCCGCTCAATACTCCACCAAAGGGCAATTTATTCATTCCGAATTGAAGTTGGCCGAAATATGGTATCAACTCTATGACAGCAAAAAAAATCAAAATGATACTTATTATGAATTTTACTGGGGTGATTTCAAATGACCGACCCAGCCATTGATAGGTATAAAGTGGTACCATATCTGTAATATTGATTAGGATATATGCTCCTGCGAAAGCAGCTACTATCGCAGGGATTCCAAATCTGATCAACACATTTTTATCTGCATATTTGCCCACAAGAAGCATCTTGAACAGGTTGTTGCAAAAATGTACTACCCCAGTCAAAGCAATAGCCAGATCAACAGGAAAAAAAAGTATAAAAACTGGTGTCAAAATCGTACCTAATCCAAATCCAGAGAAAAAGGTAAGAATGGCTACTAAAAACGCGGCTATTGATATGGTGATGATGGCCATGGACGCTTTGTATTTTGTTAATGTTTAAGACTCTTAAGAAGGATTATACTCAAAGTAAATCAGTCCAACAATGAGATTTGGTTAAAATTGGTCACACCATTAAGTTGATGTATGGTTGGGTTTTTAATTTGATATTTTGCTAATACTTTTTCCAACAAATCTTTGCGTATCACGCATATGACGGTCGATTTTGAGGACAAAGACGCTAGATTTGAAAACAAAAAATCTAAGCCTTCATGAAGTCCTGCTCCTTTGAGCTCCAGCTTGCCGATTTCATCTATGATAAAATATTTATGATTACTTTTCGAAAAATCATACAGCAATTGGTTGGCCAAAGTAAATACTTCGCTACGAAAACGAAATTTACCAATGGTGGTTACATTTTGTCCTGCAACCAAAGGTTCCTTCACTTCGAATGGAATCACCTCACCCTTTGCCAGGTGCTCAAACGTACGTACCCCATTGATATCAGGACACAAAAATCCTCCAGTATCGACACGGCCTCTAAAAACACCACATAAAAACGATGTCTTTCCGGATCTTATCGGCCCGGTGATGACGACTACCTTACTCATATGTCTTACTTGGATACATAGCGATGGCCAATAAGCCCAAAATCATATACTTTACTTTGGCCAAACCGTTATAATGCGCATTGATCCATCTGACCAACCCAAATGCTTTGTTTGAAAACAAAGGGATTTCATCCAATATTTCTAAGAGCAAACTTTTATTAAACTCCTGCTTATTGGCATACTGTTGTATCCTCCTGACTATCCATGGCCCAACAAAAAATATCATGATCAGGCTCAATATGATCGATCTCAAAAATATAAACGCCACTTGCACAAAAGTGAAGGAAGGCACCCACCATTTGATCAAGTAAAGGACAAATATGATGCCCAATATACTCAGTACCAATGATTTCCAAATATTTTGACTCCTCTTTTTGGAAAATTTTTCAGGGTTAAAAGTCAAGCCGTCTAACTTGGCATCGAAAAGATGGATTTGGCGGGGCAAGGTCGGAATCCAGAGTCCAATGATGACCCCAAGCACCATATGGATACCTATGTACAACCCAAATATGACCATCACCCAAGAGTAATCGACTTGCAGACCAAAGGATGCGACTATTGACTTGGATGCCATATCCAGTGATTTAAAAAAATCCAATCCATAAATGATCAGGGAGAGTATGACTTTTTGCAATGCAGACTCCATCATACACAAGGTAGTAAAAATCACACATTTTACGATGAAATGCTGGCTATTCCCAAACAAAAGATACCCCAGATATCCCTGAAAAACCACTGCTACATACGCTTGCCATGGGGAGTGTGGGCTAACAGCTAGTTTTACCATCAGAACGATCAGCAACGCTTCCCTTATTGCTTTGCGAGGGTTTGGTGCAAAATGCCCAATCAGAGCGATACAAATGACTGCCAAGCCACCGACAAAAATACCCGTCACTGGCAATTTAAGCGCATGCAGCATACCTCCTATCCCTGACTCCGCAAAGGCCCACAATAATATCAGACTTTTTGTATTGGTCGAAGGATAATGACTGCTCACAATGTTATTTTAATAGATCTAATCGAATGTCTGCCATGATGTCGTCCACATGTTCCAATCCAACGGATAGCCGTATTAGTCCATCAGATATCCCTGCAGCAGCTCTCTCCTCCGGACTCAACTTGGAATGTGTCGATGACGCTGGATGAGTAATGATGGTCCGGGAGTCACCCAGATTGGCTGAAAGTGATAGCATCTGACGGTTATCTATGAGCTGCCGTCCGGCTTCTATTCCGCCTTTTAGCTCAAAACTAATCATGCCCCCACCAGCATCCATCTGACTCTTAGCCTTCTTATATCCGGAGTTGGATGGAAGAAATGGATATTTTACCATCAATACTTGAGGATGATCTTCGAGCCATGTAGCTATACTTAGGGCATTGCTACAATGTCTGTCCATCCGTATAGCGAGCGTCTCCAGACTTTTGGATAGTACCCATGCATTGAATGGAGACAAGGATGGTCCTGCATTCTTGAGAAATGGATATATCTGCTCTATGATTGTGGAGGAAGCAACGATCGCACCACCCATCACCCTGCCTTGCCCATCTATGTATTTGGTGGCAGAGTGAATAGAAATATCCGCTCCTAGTGTCAGCGGTCGTTGAAGGTATGGTGTCGCAAAACAATTGTCCACGACAAACAAAATCCCTTGTTGCTTGCAGAATTGTCCTGCTTGCCGCAAGTCAATGATATCCAGTCCGGGATTGGAAGGTGTTTCTAAATAGAGCAATTTGGTATTGGGTTTTACAAGGTTTTCCCAAGATGACATGTCCAAAGGATCTATATAATCATACCCAATATTCCACTTGGCAAGATAATCACTATTGACCTTAAAGGTGGAACCAAAGACGGCTCTTGACATGAGCAAATGATCCCCGCTACTTAGTAGTGATGCAAAAGTGGAAAATATGGCCGCCATCCCTGTCGCTGTGGCAATACAATCTTCACCTTCTTCCAGTGCTGCCATTTTCATTTCGAACTCCCGGACGGAAGGATTGGTAAATCTGGAATATATATTGCCCGGTGCTTCATTGGCAAATAGAGCCCGCATGTGCTCCGCATCATCAAACACAAAACTTGATGTAGCAAATATAGGCGTGGCGTGCTCATGATGCTGACTTCGTTCTGTCTGTAGTCTGATTGCTTTAGTTTCAAATTTCATTATCTCTGGGTCATTCATTAATAAAAATAGAAAGTCTGGTTCATTTTATACTTTGCAAGATCATCTCTGATATATCCATGACCATGACATCATCCTGAGCATCTTTGGCCTTCATACCATCGGTCATCATAGTGATACAAAATGGGCAATTGGCAGCGACGATGGTTGCTTTGGTGTCGATGACTTCTTCAGCACGAGCTACATTGATGTGTTGAATGCCTGGTTCGTCTTCTTTAAACATTTGTGCTCCACCAGCCCCGCAGCAAAGTCCATTGGTTTTGCAACGCTTCATCTCAATCAATTCTCCTTCCAATTGCTCGAGGAGCTTTCTGGGTGCTTCATACTCTCCATTGACCCGCCCAAGATAACAAGAGTCGTGATAGGTGATTTTCCTCCCTTTGAAACTGCCACCTTCGACTTTGAGCTTTCCCTCTTGGAGCAACTGCTGTAAAAATTGTGTGTGATGTACCACTTCATATTGACCACCCAACTCAGGATACTCATTTTTCAAAGTATTGAAGCAATGGGGGCAGGCGGTGACAATTTTTTTGACACCATACATATTGAGTGTATTGATATTCTGGAGAGCCAGCATCTGAAATACAAATTCGTTGCCTGCTCGTCGTGCTGGATCACCAGTACACCTCTCTTCGTTGCCCAAAATGGCAAAACTTATACCAGCTGCCTGCATAAGTTTGGACAATGCGATGGTCACTTTTTGAGCTCTTGGGTCGAAGCTACCTGCGCACCCCACCCAAAATAATATATCTACATTTATACCTTCGGCTGAAGCTTCAGCCATTGTTTTTACTTGCATATCAGCATTCATTTATAAAAATCCACATTGTGAATATAATTAATTATTAGAAATAGTTCATGTGTTTGGATCAAAGTAGCACTAAAACTGCCTATTTATTTTTACACCAGTAGTCAAGGCTACATAGTGTTTCTCCAAGCCTCTCTTTCTTCTGGAATCTGCCACACTGAGCCACTATTTTCCATGGAAGTAAACATCGGCAACCACTCTGCCGGACCTGCAGATTCGGTTAGTATCTCATATCTTCTCATCTTCATGATCGGCTCTAATGGATCTATCATCACTGGACAAGCTTCGACGCAAGCGTTGCACGTGGTACATGCGTGTATCTCCTCTCTGCTGATATAATCAAACAAAGATTTGCCATCATCATAATTAAAGCGATCCAATGATTTGGGTTGACCACCATCCTTTGTTTTGGCGTATTTCAAATCGCCGGAACTGATGTTTTTACTTACTTCTTCCGCTCTATCCCGGATATCCATCATTATCTTACGGGGAGACAATTTTTTACCAGTAATATTGGCTGGACATACAGCACTACACCTACCGCATTCTGTACAAGTATAAGCGTTGAGTATATTTTTTTGCGATAAATCGAAGATATCATTGGCACCAAATTCTGGCAGCTCTTCATTGGCATCTCCCGTAGATGCTACTTCCATACCGAGCATAGATTTGACTTCATTCATGATTTCCGGCATATTTTCTATGGCTCCCCTTGGCCTCAGATTGCTAAAATATACATTTGGAAACGCAAGAAATATGTGCAAATGCTTAGAAAATGGAAGATAAATCACAAAACCAAATACCACCATCAAATGCAACCACCAACCACTTCGCTCCAAAAAAACCAAAGTGTCCATACTCAAGGAATCAAAAAAAACAGCGGAAGTGATAGATGAAATTGGCATAAATCCAGTATTGGGATAATGTGTAGGGTCCAAGGATTGAAGTACAGCATCTGCTCCATTCATAGTGAAAATACCAGTGACAAGGAGAAGCTCGGCGATCAATATAAGATTGGCGTCCAATTTTGGCCAACCGTTGAGCTCTGACTTTATTAATCTGGGTACTTTGAGGAGATTTCTCCTATATAAAAACACAAAAGTAGCCACCAATGCCAACAAACTCAATATCTCAATACTGGAAATGATCAGTGTGTAAAAACTTCCCAAAAATGGAGCGAAAAATCGATGCACCCCAAATAAGCCGTCTATCAGTATCTCTATCAGTTCTATCTGAGTAAATAAAAATGCCACATAAATACATAAGTGAAATACAGCGGGTATCCAGTTTTTGAACATCTTTTTTTGTCCAAATGCCACCAGCAGTACATTTGTCCATCTTTGTCTGACATGTCCAGCCAACTCAAATGGTTTGCCCAGCATGATCGTATGATATACATGACTATATTGCTTGAAGGCGATCCATGAGGTGATGGCCAAAAGGAGTACAAACACAATTTGCTGCATAAAATGGATAAGATTTTAAATAAAACGCAATTTACAAATTTATTCTTTTTTGACTACATTTGCAATTATTAATATAGAAGTGATTTAAAATCATTGAAAAGACAAAAACTGATGCAAGTACTCGATAATTATCAAATCAAACAAAAAATAGTTCGGCTATCCTACGAGATTTTGGAAAACAACCTGGATGAATCTGCTATCATTCTCGCCGGAATCAACAACAACGGCCTACGTTTTGCGCAATTACTGTTTGATACTTTATCAGAGATCGCACCAGACAAAAAAATCATCATTTCACAGATAAAACTTAATCCTGCTCATCCGCTTGATTTTCCTATCACTACTGATATAGATTTTTCATCCATAGCTGAGTCATCTGTGATTGTCATAGACGATGTGGCTAATACTGGCAGAACCATATTTTATGCTTTCAAAGTTTTTATGGATGTGATACCCAAAAAAATAGAAGTTGCCGTCTTGGTGGATAGAAAGCACAAACTCTTTCCTATCAAGGTAGATTATATGGGGCTCTCGTTGGCTACTACTGTGCAGGAAAATATCAAAGCAGATCTACTGCAACTAAATAGTCTATCTGTTCATTTAAACTAAATGTCGTAGATTTAGGTAAACTATTCACTCCATGGGTCGTATTATACCTGTGATCGTTGGCATCCATTTCATTTAGGCACAACATCACTATGACAGCTTCAAAATTTAATCATTCGTAAACACAAAATTGAAACCTCCCTATTTATGAAAATATTCACTTCCTTATTCTTTTTTATGATACTCCATGTTGGTGTAATTTTTGCTAATAGTACCCAACCT
>JBATLS010000297.1:0-4039 GCA_049289435.1 Saprospiraceae bacterium
GAAGCAAAACCATCGCACGACACACTTAAGTCAGTTACCCATACATTGATGACACTTGATAATTCGAATTTTGGTAAAACTTCATTTACGGCACTAAAAGTACGATGGTCAAAGGATATCTTAGAGAAACCTAACGATTGATCAGCATAATAGGTCTTGTGTTGGTATATTTCATTTGAGCATGGAGTGAAATCATAAAATGTCAAATTACCTATGATACCTCGCCTATCTTTAAAGTATTCATCAAAATGAGATAGTTTTACTTCTGAATTAGCACTAAAATTTTTATTAAGTAATTTAATCTGTGCAGCAGCAAAATCATTGAAAGCACTTATGCCTATATTGTCAGAATCAATAAAGTGAAACACGATGGGTATATAATATTGTACTGCAACATCATATTTATTTTCTTTTGCTTTGAGGCTATTTTCAAACTGCAGGACTTTATCAAAGTCATCATTAAGTTCTTGCAAAACAAATTCTTTTGTCATCACTGTACCATAATCAGTACTATCGACGAATTCAACTTGGCCATATGACGATATTTTTACCAAAAACACCAGTAAAAACAATACACTATATTTCATCTTTTTATTTTTTATTTTTATTTTAATGGTCAGACCTGCTCGCTTCGAAGCAGGCGAGTGGAATTCGCATGTAAAAATAATCATCACGGATTGTGTGTTTACTGCTCTTGCTCATTTCATCTTTTTATTTTTTATTTTATATTTTAATGGTCAGACCTGCTTCCTTCGAAGCAGGCGAATGGAATTGATAACATATCTCCACCTTTGGTGTTGTCGAACTTGCGTTTCGCATGTAAAAATAATCATCACGGATTGTGCCTGCCTGCCGGCCAGCTGTTTATGCTCATTTCATCATGGTCTAAAATTTTATGTTGATTGATCAACTCATTGACCTTAGCCAGCAGGGTGGCGATCTTATCTTCGGTATCTTTCATGTCGGTGGATGCGACATTAAAGATCAATGGGATCGTATGGGTAGCAGTGGTTTTATCCTGTTGGAGTGATTTTATCAGTGCGTGGGTCTCGTGCTTCTTGGATTGTGCGATTTCGCTTTTTGCTTCTTCTGCCTTATTGTACGCCTGTGTCCAGAAGCTCACTTGGTTTTTGTGTTGTGCACCGAGGGCACACGCTTGAGCTATAATGAAGCCGATCAGGATATGTATTTTGGTATTTTTGTTCATAATTTTTTTTGATTTTGTGACATTTATTATAGTGGAGAGATTATTTGGTAAATGTATGAGATTTTAGGTAATACAATAATTCTCAACAACGGGTGCGTATGGGGGCTAAAGAAAAAGCAAAATGACTACTCTAGATATAGCAATGTCGTACTATGGAGTAGTGATGTCGATCTACTTCAACTTCATTCATAGTATCAAAAATAATGGATATTTTCAATAATTGATACATTTATTTTGAAATATTTAGATTTTCGCTATCTTTGTTTAGTTAATCCAAAATACTCTGTACCAAATCTAAATACATAGACATGACACTCAATGAAATCGTAGCATCCAAGATAAAAGATCAAAGAGTCTCCCTGGGGTTGACCTGCGAAGCAGCGGCAGATATGTTGGGGATATCAAAAGGTGCATATAGCAACTTAGAAAACGCTAAAGTCGAAATCACCATATCTCGACTAGAAATAATCTCCAGAATATTTAATCAACCTATGGATCATTTTATACCCTCTGGTCAGACGGTCAATCAAGTGTCACATGGCAATGGCGCAAATGTAGGTCGGATAGATACCCAAAACAACTACACGGAGAGCAATCTCACAGACAGAATAAAGGAAGCCATAGAGCGAGTAAATAGTCTGATAGCACAAGTAGAAAAAACAGAGGGATGATCTTGGTGTTGCAAATTATACAAGGTAAGTCTTTGTCTTTACATTATAAACTACATTTTACCCAAGAGAATAGTTTACTTTCAAAATAGTTAGCTTATTAAAGTGAGTTATTATTTAGGGCCAGCCCATTACATGCACATTATTTATTTCAAAACTTGATTAAATTTGTCCTTAGTTACATACTTCATCATTGTAAAAAGATAAACATGAACCGACGAAATTTCAGCCAAGTCCTAGCTATGAGTCCATTATTTGCGGGATTAAAAGTACACAGCAATACAGATGCAAGCACTGAAAAATCAAAAACGATATTTCCCGAAAGATTGAAAAAAGGAGATACAGTGGGCTTAATAGCTCCGGGTAGTCCGATCAATCCTGATAAATTTCAAAATGTGCTGCAAAATCTGGAGAACTTAGGGCTGAGACCCAAATATACTGATACTGTATTTAAAAAATTTGGATATCTGGCGGGCACGGACAAAGATAGGCTGGATGACCTGGATCTGATGATCGCTGATCCGGAAGTCAAAGCGATCTGGTGTATCAGAGGTGGATATGGATGCACTCGACTTCTGGACAATATAGATTATGGATTGATCAAACAGAACCCAAAAATCATCATTGGTTACAGCGATATCACCGCATTGCTTTTGGCAATTTATCGTAAGACAGGGCTCGTTGGTTTTCACGGACCAGTGATCATTTCGGATCATTTTACGCCATTTACGACGACAGAATTGGAGACCATCTTATTTGGCGACATCAGCGATCAGCATGACATCCCGTATCAAGTACAGTCATTGGAAAAATATGCTACTGGGCACGAAGCTTATACCATTGTACCCGGAAAAGCGAAGGGGAATCTTACTGGAGGCAATTTATCCTTGCTCGTTGCTCTGACCGGGACCAAATATGCCCCTATCTACAAAGACAACATCGTCTTTATGGAAGATGTAGGCGAAAAACCCTATAGAGTGGACAGGATGTTGACTTCGCTCATCCAGGGATCGGATCTGAGTAAAGCATCTGGAATTGTTCTCGGAGTCTTTAATGATTGTGAAGCATCAGCCAACGAATCTTCTCTCACTCTCCAAGAAGTGCTCAGAGACAGATTGATACCGCTTGGAATACCTGTTTTTTATGGTTTTACATTCGGACATGTGATCGATATATGCACTTTTCCGGTAGGGGTCAAAGCGCAGATGGATACCGAATTGCGATCAGTCACTTTGCTACAAAATGCGGTAAAATAAAAAGATTCCCGATCATAAGGTCAACCAATAATTGACTTTGAGCACCACAAATCTACCTTTGTTGATCCATTGGTTTTCGATACCATAATTGTCGGTATATACCAAAAACACATCACTCATAGGAGCAAATCTATATTGAAGTCTGCTATTGACATTAAAATTGTCGGCTTGTGTATTGTACTGTAAAAAAGTGGTCCAAAACAGATTGGTCGAAAAATTGATTTCTGCTCTCACCGTACCCAAAGTGATCTTTCTGTTTTCATAAGGCTCAGGAAATCGGAGATCATTGTGCTCTACCCCTACCCGGAAGTTGCCCCACGGCTGCAACCTATAAGATAGTCCAGCTCGGTAGGTATGTTTCCACCCATTATAAAACTGTCCATACACCGCAAATATATCATACACCCACTTACTGCGGTTATCACTATTGTACTGGATATTGAATTCTGTCATATTGTAGTCTCCTTTCGGGAGGGCAGGTGTGGTCAATTGAAATGGGAAAATAAGCCTGACAAAATTATTATTTAGTCTAAACCTCAAAGCACTGGTATTTTTAAAAAATATAAAATGTCTGACCCTGGAGTACCATTCATTGATGCCACTATAACCATCATTGGCCCATACAAAATTTTCGACCCCTGACCAGTGATAATTGACATGTTTGCTTTCTTTGGGATAGTAGTAATAATTGATCATGGAGCCCACATTGGTGTAGCCTATCCTGACTATCTGATCGTTGTCAGGATCGTAGTTTTCGATTCGACCATTGAACCCCATGTCCGAAAAATAGTTTTTGCCCACATGTTGGGCTTCAATATAGGCTCTGAAATTTTGCCCGTTATAGGCTACTCCGCCGTATAATTGCCCATTTTGGCTACTACTTTCTGAACTTTTGTACGAGTGTAAAT
>JBATLS010000298.1:0-1551 GCA_049289435.1 Saprospiraceae bacterium
TTAAATATTGGTAAAGTAAATTCAATTGCATGAGGCAGAAGATGGTAATGTAGATCATCGCCAAAGTATAGACCAACAGCAAAAAGTAAGCAATGATTTCGAATCCCGTCATCAACCTATCAATTTAAATATCGTCCAAAGAATTTTATACCCAGCCATGATGGTCCCTTTGATGGTGCCTGACACCTTGGACTCGCCGATGCGCTTCCTGTATCTTACTGGAACTTCCGCAGTTTTCAAGCCCGTTTTCGCTGCCTTCACCTGCATTTCTACAGTCCAGCCAAAAGTCTTGTCCGACATATGGAGATCCAAAAGTTTACCGTATTTGATGGCTCTGAAAGGGCCCAAATCAGTAAAATGCGTGCGATACAGCCACCTGATCAAAGTAGTAGCCAGCCAATTGCCAAAGATTTGCTGGGGCATCATGGCACCTTTTTCTTTATTGCCCAATGCACGCGAACCAATGACCATATCTACATTTTTTGAGATTATGGGCTCTATTATGGACTCCATATCTTGTGGAAAATCTGAATAATCCCCATCCAAAAATACTATAATATCTGGCTTCGTCTTTTGATGAGCGATGTACTCCATCCCTTTCAGACAAGCACTCCCATAGCCTTTGGATGGTTCATGAACTACTACAGCCCCAAGATTTGCGGCTACAGATGCGGTTTGATCGGTACTACCATTGTTGCATACGACCACCTTGCGCACCAATTGCCAGGGAATATCTTTGAGTACTTCGCTGATGGAATCTTCTTCATTGTACACAGGGATGATTACATCAATAATGGGATTCAAAAGCGTTTGTTTTTGATTTATGGCCCAAATATAGTACTTTTGACCGTCGCTTAAGAAATTGCTTTTTTTATTTTTTAGGTTTTATCACATCTATCCAATAATAAATCGCGGCATTCCGTTATTTTCATTCAGAATCAATATTTTTATGGACGTATTCAGATGGCTTTTTGTGGTTGGAATCATCTCAATGTTGATGTACTCCTGTCGGAGGGATGATTACTACGAAGGAAGGGATGTGTCCATCACTTTTTCTGAAGACACCTTGAGATTTGATACGGTATTCACGACTTTGGGCTCGGCTACTCGATTTGTTAAACTTAAGAATTCGAAAAACCAGCCGGTATTAGTGGATGTCAAACTGAAAAATCTAAGCAATCTATATTTTCGTATCAATGTAGATGGTATCAAAGGCAGCGATGTGAGAAGTGTTGAAATCAGTGCTAATGATAGCATATATTTATTTGTGGAAGTCACCATCGACCCTAATAAACCATTGAGCATCAGCCCATTTGTCATAGAAGATCAGGTCGAGGTCACTGTCAATGGCAATACTTCTATCTTGTATCTGGAGGCCTGGGGTCAAAATGCCAACTATATCACACCCACAGACGGAAAAGGAAAGAGTTTTCTGTATTCATGCAATCTGGGAGAAAGGATCTGGAATGATCCCAAACCCTATGTCATCTATGGGATATTATATATTGACAGTTGTAAAGTGGTTTGGCCTGCAGGTACGCGCATTTATGT
>JBATLS010000299.1:0-2236 GCA_049289435.1 Saprospiraceae bacterium
AAAGTGATCTCACTATTGACCGAAGGGTCGTGGGTGGTGGTGACTCCATATGCCAGATTTGCATAGTATTCCCAGTGTTTTTGTGGACTGATGCCATCTCTGAATGCACCCAGATGAGCATGCACATCTATAAGGCCAGGCATGATGGTTTTACCTTTCATGTCGATGACCTTGGTATTGCCGTCTATTTTAACACCACTGGCTGGACCTGCATATTTTATGATATTGCCTTCGATGATGACTACTCCATTTTTGATCACTTTATCATTTTCCATAGTGATCAGATTGGCGCCTTTGAGTGCTATTTTGCCGGAAGGTTTATCAGTTTTAACTTTGAGTATGATCTTTTGACCCGTGGTATCTATCGGTGGTATGGTATCTAAGCCCCCACCTAAAAACAAAAATCGTCTATCCAGACTTTCAGTAAAATACTCGTTGCCAAGTGTCCAATGGAGTTTTTTACTATCACCAGACCAGTGAAGATTGTAACCTGCATCCCTTGCTACCTGAGATACTGGAAGCGACTTCGTTTTAGCAGAGATTCCTACTGGTTGCCCCGTAGCAGGCATGGGCGCGATGTACACTTTAAATAACTCTGTAAAGGCCACCCATCTGTTGTCTGGACTCACTACAAAATTAGTCGTGTAATTAGTATTGAAGACCACTTCGGTCTTTCTGGTGAGGAGATCATATTTTTTAAATGCTTTTGCCACTGATCCAAACAGAAATCCTCCTGTCGTAAAGTAGATGCCATTACCATCCGCTGCGAACTGTGGCTTATCTCCTTCAGCTGTAATGAATTGCGGATCTTTTTCTCCCTTAGTATCCACTGTATAGATTCCAGATTTGATAGTATAGGTAAATCCTTGATGGCCATTACCACCTTCTTTCTGGTAAGCGATTGACTGACCATCGGGTGAAAAAGTAGGTGTGCGGTATATGGCTGGATCTTTAGAAAGGGTAGTACTTGCCTTGGTGTTAAGATCCATGACCTTTAATTGACCAAGTTTTTCATCATTCCAGGTGACATAGACTATTTTATCGCCATTTGCACTAAAGGAAGGTTCAGCTTCAAAATCGTTTTCATTAGTCAAACGCTTAGGTGTTCCTCCCTTTTCAGCCATATACAAATGCCCCAATGCACTGAAAATTACTTTACTTCCATCAGGTGATGTAACCGTATTTCTCAATACTTTGACTTCCAACTCGTCATCAAAAGCTTTATTTTCAAACTGAACCGTCTCCATAAGCTTATGATTTACATTGGCTGTAAATGGAATTTCATTGGCAGTCTTATTTTCAATATTGACCTTCATAATTTTTCCTTTGGCCCAAATGATGATTTCTTTATCATCGGGCGTCCAGCTAAAACCAGGATATATACCGAAGACAGTCCATGACTCTTGCTGGTCTTTGCTCAATTGATCATAGATGGGCCATTCGCGACCGGTGGCGGTGTCGTATATAAACAAGACAGATTTTTCTCTCACTCGACGTACGTATGCGACCTGATCGCCACTTCTGGACACTTGTGGCCTACATGCACCACCTGGACCACCAGTCACTCTTTTGATTTCTCCAGTTTTAAAGTCATATCCTTGGACCACAAATATTTCGCTATTAGGATCTTTATTGTACTGAAAGTATCCACCAGGATATACATCTTCACTATAGTAAAGCATTTTTCCATCTGAAGATATGGTGGGTTCGTTGACATCTTGCTGATCATTTTTTCTTTTGGTGAGTTGGATTCCATCTCCTCCGGTGATATGATACATCCACATCTCACCGGCTCCCAACGATCGTCCGGAAGTAAAGTGTTTGCGTGCTACAAAATATTGACCATCAGGCATCCATACTGCATTATTGAGTAGTCTGAAGGATTCTTTTGTGATTTGTTTGGCATCATTTCCATCAGGAGACATGGTCCATATATTATCTCCGCCCCCTGCGTCACTGGTAAATAGTATTTTTTTGCCATCTGGACTCCATCTTGGTTGGACTTCCCAGGCCAGACCTTTTCTGATACAGGTAGCCGAGCCTCCCGATATAGACATGGTAAATATATCACCCAACATATCGAATGCAATGGTTTGACCATCGGGGCTAAGGTCCACGTTCATCCATGTACCTTCTGTTACCGAGAATGACACATCTTTGGATTTGCCTGGTGGTTGGTTTACATCCCATTTGGGTTTTTCTTGAGAAAATAGACCAATACAAGTCAGGCTAAATA
>JBATLS010000300.1:0-2533 GCA_049289435.1 Saprospiraceae bacterium
CCTTCCAGATAGTAATTGATGTGAAAAGCCAACAAGGCAATGGTATTGAGTGATTCATACCTGGTATTGGCCATGACCACATCTACATCATCGAGTTGTGCTTTGAGATTAAGATTGGTTCCTATCCATTGACCACTCAGGAATAAGTCATTAATTTGTTTGGAGAGTTGTTGGCTTAGCGTCATGATTAATACATTAAGATCGTGCAAACTTCTTACAAAGATGTAGCATCAAAAATATTAAAATTTTGTAATAATGGTTTATTAATAATACAAAAACAGAAAAGCTCCAAGAAAAGTGCTAAAAGTTCTTTTGCCACAAAAACTTAAAGTCACAAAAGAATGAGTCTATAGATTTGCTAGGAAGTCTCAAGAAAACGATTATGTATAATCATGCAATGTATATTAATTACCCACAATATTTAATATCCCAACAACACTTCCTTTTTTTTTATCTCGACCATATTAAGAAATTTTATTATAAAGTAAAATCCATGCTTTTTGATACCTTTGCTTTAAGAATTGAACAGATATGGCGACCACACATTTACCTTCCAATTTACAGGCATTTATCCGGGAAATAAGTGCTATCCAATCTACTGAAACCAAAACCGACGATCTTTTTCTCGGATTATATGCGACAGATGCATCCTTATATCAACTTAAACCACTAGCTGTCGTCATTCCAGCAAATGAAGCTGATTTGGTAAAAATTATCAAAATAGCCCATCAGTACAATATTCCCGTTTTACCTCGTGGTAGTGCGACAAGTCTTGCCGGCCAAACGACCAATCATGCGCTTGTCATCGACTTTACAAAATATTTTGATAAAATATTGGAAATAAATGCTAATGAACGGTATGCTATCGTCCATCCTGGTGTAGTACGTGACCAGCTTAACCAAGTTTTAAACCAATATGACTTACATTTTGCTCCAGATCCTGCAACCTCAAGCAGAGCGACGATAGGAGGTATGATAGGCAATAACTCTTCAGGGACAAAAAGTATCAAATATAACAAAACAATAGACCACGTATTAGGATTGAAGGTATTACTTATGGATGGCACAATATTGCACTTAGGAGAATTATCGCCTGCAGCATACGATGCGAAATGTCAGCAAACAAATCGTGAAGGAGACATTTACAGATCATTCAGAAAGATCATTTTTGAACATACCAATGCAATTGATTCAACATATCCTAAGGTGATGCGTCGTGTCAATGGGTATGCTCTTGACGAATACATCCATACAGACCAATGGAATCTTGCAAAAATATTTGCAGGCTCTGAAGGAAGTCTTGGCATCATCCTGGAAGCTAAAGTCAATCTCGAACCCATACCAAAATATAAAGCAGCCTTCACCGTTCACTATGATGACAGGATGCGTGCGATCAGAGAAGTGCATCAGATGATTGCTTTTGATCCGGCTGCGATAGAGATGCTCGACTATAATGTATTTGAGCAAAGTGTCAAAAACAATATGACCAAAAGCCTCCACCATAGGTTGATTATCGGCGCACCACAGGCTACCCTTTCGGTAGAGTTTTTTTGCTTGTCGCAAGCTGAACTGGATCAAAGAATCGATGACTTCTCTTGGTGGTTACAAAATAATAGTACTGCTTATGCCTACCCTATCCTGCGCACAGCCGCAGAATTAGATGATTCGTGGGCATTACGCAAAAACGGACTTGGGCTTATTATGGGCGATCCATCAGGAAGAAAACCCATTCCGTTTATAGAAGACCAAGCGATACCACTAGAATATTTGGCGGATTATATCCAAGATGTACTCGATCTATGCCACAAATATGGGGTGGAAACTATCCTTTACGCACATGCTAGTGTTGGCGTATTGCATGTGAGACCATCATTGGATATGACCAATCAGGAAGACATTGACCTTATGAAAATTATTTCGGATGAAGTCTTCCTATTGGTAAAAAAATACAAAGGTGCTTGGTCAGGAGAACATGGTGATGGACGCAACAGAGGGCATAGATTGAGAGAATTTTTCGGTGATGTGGTCTATCAATGTCTCAAAGATGTGAAGACCATTTTTGATCCTAAATACCTACTTAATCCTGGGATCATAATAGATGTGCCGCCCATGGACCAACATCTCAGATATGGAGCAGGATACAAAGACAACAAATATAATTTTGTCTATAAATACCGTAAAGATCACTCTTTCGAAGCATTGGTGCACAACTGCTCAGGAGTAGGTGCCTGCCGCAATCACATCGGTGGCACAATGTGTCCAAGCTTTAAAGCCACAAGCAATGAAGAAGATAGTACACGAGGACGTGCCAATGCGCTCAGACTAGGTATTTCAGGTCAGTTGGGGTTTACAAAACTCACTGACCCTAAAATCCTGGAAACGCTTGATCTCTGTCTTTCCTGCAAAGCCTGTAAATCCGAATGTCCCTCCAACGTAGATATGGCCAAACTTAAAAGTGAAGTCCTACAGCAAAAATATGACGAAGGCAACATCACTTTTCGTGAAAAAGCTATACATGCCAATGTAGATCTGG
>JBATLS010000301.1:0-3840 GCA_049289435.1 Saprospiraceae bacterium
GTATATATTTGGGCATTAGACTTCGGTAGGTCTGAGTAGTGGTCTTCTCCGGTGACTTTTTCTATTTTCATAGATTTGTCCATCAATCTATATTTCCCGTCAGGAGACACATTTTTATCTATAAGTAAGCTTTTGTACTCTGTAATATCTGTAGACGCTCCCCCCGCCAATGAGATCGTAGCATATCTCGAACTAGATTTATTTTCCTGAACATTGGGTGTGGATATCCTATAAACCAATTGGTCTCCATTTTTTGTGATGCCCATGCCTGATACCCGGCTGACCTGCCAAAGCATTTCTGGGGTCATCATTTGTTGGGCCACTTTGTCGTTGGCAGGGGCTGCTACTCTTGCCTGAGTATGGCAGGATAGTATCAAAAGGTGGGTAGCGAAAAAACAAAATAATTTAATAAACTTCATCTGTTTGAGTATTTGTAATTATAATAAAACAATTTGTAAAGAAACGCTTTGTCATAGTAAATAATTGCCAAAAAATCAGGCTTTTAAGTCCATGTCTGTTCAAAAGCAAATTTAGTCAAATCTTAATGAATTATTTACAAAAAACGAAAATGGCAATAAATCCGTTTTGTACATTTGCTAAAATGTGTGATACGATATGCACAAACGCATTTTACTATAGTCTTGCCTGGTCTTAAGATGTAATAAAATGTCGTTACAAAATTCTTAAAAGAAATGAATAAATTAATCTATATGCTATTTTTAATGTCAGTTTTGATATCCTGCCACCAGAAAGTATCGTCCGATATCATATATACTTCCAAGTCGTTCACCATTTTTAAAGACAAAGTAGTTCAGGGAGATCATCTTGCCGAAGTGGTTTCTCCTTCACATATCAAATCAAATTATTTAAGCCCTACCAGCATCAAATTTTCCAGACTGATCAAATTCAAATTCAGTATCAATGAAAAAGACAATGAACTGCCTTCCTTTGTGGACCATTGGATAAACATAGGAGATGAACATGAGTCACCTGTAATCATCTTTGGCGAAAAACCACAACCAATTGATCAGCAACCAGAGACTTATCTTCCCACTAACTATGATTATACTTTCAAAGTGGACGTTTCGTCTGTTTTGATACAGTTTGAAGAAAAAGGATATTATGAAACCTATGATGGATCAAAAATAGCAAAAACGGATTTTAAAGGCTTCTATATTGCCGGTGACGCAGAGCCATTGACCTGGGATTTTGTAAATTTGGATAACAAGGGATTGAAGTTATCTCTTACGAGTAATCCCAATATCTATTCCATCAAAGTAACGCTTAACCAATATGATGATTCGCAAAAAAGAGAAAGAGAATGGAAACTAACAGAAGACTTATCTGATAAAGCTACTTACACATCAGATCAACCCATAGTGGATGCTCTATTCAATCTATCCATGGAAGAAGCAATAAAAAATATAGAACCCGATAGTACTTTGCGTACCGGTGCGAAATGGGGCGGGGTATGGACCAGAGATGTGAGTTATAGCATATTGCTTGCATTTGCATATCATGAACCGGAAATAGCAAAAATTAGTCTGCGCCATAAAGTCAAGCGAGGTCGAATCGTACAAGATACAGGATCAGGCGGTGCCTGGCCAGTGTCATCAGATAGGACTACCTGGGTGCTGGCAGCCTGGGAAGTCTATAAGGTCACAGGTGATCAGGCGTGGTTGGACGAAGTCTTTCCTATCATAAAAAATACTTTAGACGACGATTACCTAACCATTTATGACCCAAATACTGGAATGTACTCAGGAGAGTCGTCATTTTTGGACTGGCGCGAACAAACCTATCCCAAATGGATGGATAATAAGGACATTTTTGTATCTAAAAGTCTGGGTACCAATGTAGTGCATTATCAGGCACACCGCATTTTGTCGGAGATGGCAAAAATCAAAAGAGTGCCTTATCAGGAATATGATGAGAGAGCTGAAAAAATCAAAAAAGGGATAAACGAATATCTGTGGCTGAAAGACAAGGGCTACTATGCTCAAATCATTTATGGTAGAAATGAGTTGACCGTTTCACCCAGATATGAAGCATTGGGTGAAGCATTGGCCATTTTGTTCGGTGTCGCAGATGACAAAAAAGCCGAATCGATCATCTCAAAATCTCCGTTGACCGAGTTTGGCGCATCTTGTATATATCCACAAATCCCGGGCATCCCTCCTTATCACAATAATGGGATATGGCCTTTTGTTCAGTCCTATTGGAATTGGGCAGCAGCAAAGACAGGCAATGAAGCTGTATTAAATCATGGTCTGGCCAGCATCTATAGGGCGTCTGCGTTGTTTTTGACCAATTATGAAAATATGGTGGCTCAAACGGGAGATTTCGAAGGTACAGAAATAAATTCAGAACGTATGCTCTGGAGTATGGCGGGCAATTTAGCCATGGTACACCGGATATTTATGGGGATGGAGTTTGAGACCGATGGTTTGTATTTCGCTCCTGTAGTGCCTAAACCTTATGGTGGGCAAAGGAACCTTTCAAACTTCAAATACAGAAATTCCATCCTGAATATTACGGTAAACGGTCATGGAAATATCATAAAATCAGTCTCGATCGATGGACACAAGACTGATAAAGCATTGATCCCGAATGATTGGAAAGGCGAACATACCATCATCATAGAATTGGCCAACAATCCATTTGAACATCAAAGCATCAACCTGGTTGAAAATCAGTTTTCTCCTCCTACTGTTTTGACAAGTCAGGAAGGCAATATATTAAAATGGCAAGCCATAGATGATGTCAAAGAGTATCGTATTTACAAAAATGGAAAATGGCTTAAAACAACCACAGATACTCAATTGATTGCAGAGGAAGTACCCTATGTTTCATATTCTGTTAGTGCGATGGACCATCGTGGCCATGAAGGGTTTATGAGCGAACCCGTCATATTTGCCAAAAATATTAAAATCATAGAGTTGGAAAAATTTGCTCCTTCTTCCAATCTGCCATATACTAATTTTTCAGGAAATGGCCTTGTAGAAATCAGCCTTGATAAAAATAAAATAATTGAAGTCAGCATAGACATCGAAAAAGCTGGTGAGTATCTAATAGACTTGCGTTATGCCAATGGAAATGGACCATGGAATACAGATAATAAATGTGCTATCAGGACATTGACGGTCAATGGAACTTCTCAAGGGGTGATCATAATGCCCCAGAGAGGAAAAGGCGAATGGTCTGATTGGGGATTTACCAATAGCCAAAAGGTATCATTAAATTCAGGTCGAAATACGATAAAAATCCATTTTGAAGAATGGAATCACAATATGAATGTGGAAGTAAATACTGCCATGTTGGATTATATCAGGCTAATGGCATTATGATAAAATATTGAATTTTTACTCAATTGGGCGTTATTTGGACCAGATATTGTACTTCAGGATGCAATATATGGCTCTGAATCCATCTTTCCAGTTGATCTTCTTACCTTCAGCATAGGTTCGTCCATAATACGAGATACCTACTTCATAGATTCTTATATTGGGGATTCGGGATATTTTGGCCGTTACCTCAGGTTCAAAACCAAATCTGTTTTCTTTTAGGGGAATGCTTTTTATGATGTCAGCTTTCCACATTTTATAACAGGTTTCCATATCCGTCAGGTTGAGATTGGTCAGTGCATTAGACAAGAAAGTCAATATCTTATTTCCGATAGAGTGCCAAAAAAATAATATCCTGTGCGGCTTTCCACCCATAAATCTGGAGCCATAGACCACATCGCTAAACCCATCCAGAATAGGCCTGAGTAGCAAATTAAACTCGTTGGGGTCATACTCGAGATCGGCATCTTGTACGATGATCAGATCACCTTTAGCT
>JBATLS010000302.1:0-7078 GCA_049289435.1 Saprospiraceae bacterium
CTGATGGATGTTGCTGAAGCTAAAAATATCTCATTTGAAGATCTATTGGCCATCAACAATGTCAAAATCAGCGATGGTCTTGCCCCTGGCAGCATCATCAGATTGCCTAAATAATCGACTTTAAAAAAAATTACATAAAGGGTAAATTGTCATGTGGACAATTTACCCTTTTTTTATTTGTATTTATGATTTAGAGTATGTTTAAAAATTTTCTAAGTTGCTAATCAATAGGTTATGGTTCTGACAATAAAATAATCAAAGAATTTAGTGAACTAAATGAGACGATTATTTTGAAGTCAAGTTCATAAGATATTGATTATAAAGCAATAAAAATTTAAACATACTCTTACTCCATTTTATGGCGTTACAAAAGTCCATCCATTTTATTGGAGTCTGATATCTATCGAACCTGCCAAACGGACCTAAGGAGTCCATCAGACCTACCTTCTTCGCAGCGGCCAGATATAGTTAATTTGAAACTATTTAGGTATCGAGACCTGTGAATTGTTTTTATCCAATCCAGATGCAAGAAGAAAGGGTTTTTACTTCTTATACCAAATTAATAAAAAATTGTATCGTTGCTTCTTTTGTGTTTTTCCTTTGTGCACTTTGTGTAAACCTTTGTGCACTTTGTGGTTAAACTTTACTACTGAGTTTCTTTACATACAAGTATGCTTAGGAGCAGCCACCCCATCAGAACAATGACCTAAAAAATTACAAAAATTTTATTTTTTCAAAGGTACAATACCTGCCATCTCGCTGATGACGTTGACTAAATCTGAACCAGCAGGAACTACAAACTTTGTATTTTCGCCCATGGCTTTTTCTACCGCTTCCAGTTTTCTTAGGACTTGTGCATTGCCGACGAAGTATTCTTCAGCTGCTTCATTGACCATTTTTATGGCCAAAGCTTCGCCTTCTGCTTTTAAAATGGCCGCTTGTCTTGCTCCTTCGGCTTCCTTTATTTTAGCTCTCTTTTCACCATCTGCCATAGTTTCTCTTGCAGTAGCAAAATCTATTGCAGCTATTTTTTCATTTTCTGCTTTTACGACCTTATTCATAGTTTCCTGGACATCGTGCGGAGGGTCTATTTGTTTCAATTCGGTCCTGATCACTTCGATACCCCAGGTTTTTGTTTCTTCCATGAGGGTTTTGTGCAATTCAGCATTGATCTTTCCCCGTTCACTATTAGCGGATCTTAGGGTCAATGTACCTATGATGTTTCTCAATGTAGTACGTGCCAGATTTACGATTTGCCACTGGTATCGGTTGACATTGTATTGGGATTGCTTTACACTTTCTTCATCAGAAATTACTCTGAAATATACCTGAGCATCCACCGTAGCATTTAAATTGTCATTGGTTATAATTTCTTGTGCTTCTGCATCCACCATTTGTTCAGTCACATTGACCTTATACATTTTATCAATAATAGGAATGATCCAATGAAATCCAGCATTTGCAAAACGATGGTATTTGCCTAATCGTTCTATTAATGCTCTTTGGGTAGGTCGTACTATTTTCACCCCCTGGATGAACACAATAATTACAATCAATAATGGATAAAGAATCGGAAGTGAAATAAAGTCTGACATTTAGAAATTTATTTTGGGTTATAAAAAGCTATTCAACTACTCTATCAAACGTAGGATACCAATGTAAAGTTCAAGTGCTCATACAATATGACCAAATTCTAAAAAACAATAGGTATATTTTATGATTTGTGGCCCGTAGCCAATAAAAGTTTCTAAAAAGACCATTCTTATCCTGTTTGCTGGAAGATATTTAATTTAAATATGGATAATTGAAACTTTAATTTTGAGATTTAGGTTGTTAACATCGAAATAAAGCCAACTCAATTTTGACTAAATCAACATTATTTTAGGTATGTTTTGTAGGCAGCGTTGTATTGGTTTTTAAAAATGTATCACCTCAAAATCCAGTCATTAATGGCCAATATTAGCATTCCTACCCTATCCCTTAACGGAGTCACCTATTACCTCCCACGTACGAATGATGAAGTAAAAACAATCATCAGATCAGCAAAAAATGCTGATAAGAAAATATCATTAAGAGGATCTGCCCACTCGTTTCCATTGATCAAAGACAACGAAGCAACCAATAAATATATCTATGTCATGCTTTCCAATATGAGAGCGATCACTGCTTTTGATCATAATACCGGTATCGTGACTGTACAAGCTGGTTGCAATTTGGGGTTGGACCCAAATGATCCTACGGGTACATCGACCGTAGAGAACTCTTTACTTTACCAATTAGATCCTTTTGATCTAAAGAAGGGCAAGAGACCTCAACCACCAGGATGGGCTTTGCCGGATTTAGGGGGTATTACCCACCAGACAGTGGGTGGTTTTATGGCAACAGGATCGTCTGGAGGCACCACATCTGCAGCGTTTGAAGAGGCCATATTGAGCGTCGACATCATACATCATGACGGTAATGATGCTGTCATTAAAACATTTTCGAGGCCAACAAACAACCTAGACGATCCATTCTATGGTGTAGCTTTTGCACATCTTGGTCTGATGGGTATCGTAGTATCTGCTACTTTTCAGTGTATCAGAGGATTTAATATCTTGGGCTCTGAAGCCGTGACGCACTCACTGGATTGCTCGATAGATTTATTTGGTGATGGAGACACTTATGAAGGTAAACCCAGATTGAGCCTCCAAGATTACTTTGAACAAAAAAATCTATACACCCGATTTATGTGGTGGCCACAATCGACCACCGATCTTATCGTATTATGGCAAGCCAATGCACATGAAGCATCCTCTGATTGGGAGACATGGCAGTCTAATCCTTATCAAGAGTTCCCTGTTTTTTTGGGCAGTATGACACCAGCTGAGATAGCAACAGAGTATATATTTACTACTTTGGACAATTGGCCAGACTGGCTCATCAAAAAATTTGGAGCAGGCCCTCGCACCAGAGATGCCATCCTAGCCTTTGCACTCAAACTCAACCCCAAAATACTAAAATTTGTGCTACACATATTCGAACCAACTGGCAAGCCACCTAAGAAGTTTCAGGATATTTGGTGGAATGGTCTCCCTATGGATAATCAGGCCAGTGATACGTATTTCCCAGTTTGGTTTACAGAACTGTGGATTCCAATAGAGCAAACTAAAGATGTCATGTTGGATTTGCAAGATTTCTATAAAGACCCAGTCAATGCAGGCAATTTCATGACAGAAATATATGCTACTGGCAGCAATGACTTTTGGCTATCTCCTGCTTATGGACAAGCGGTCGTGCGTATAGACATATTTTGGTGGGGTTATGACACCAATGGCACACCAGAGCAATATTATACACCATTCTGGGAGAGACTCTCTAAATATAACTTCAGACCTCATTGGGGCAAATATCTGCCTGCATATGATGGAGATTTGGGTCCTAAATACTTATCAAAACAATATGTAAAATGGGATGATTGGAAAAATCTCAGATCAACCATGGATCCCAATAATATCTTTTTGACCGATTATTGGGCGGATCGGTTAGGTCTAAGGTAAAGACATATCTGTCATTATTCCCTGATAAACAGGTAAATATAACTCCAAACAATAATTATTGTGAAGTTTCAAAAATGTCTATATTTACGCTATAATAAAACAAAGTGATCCATGAGTGACATCATACTCATACATACGCACGCCATCATGGCTTTTTTGTTGTTTATCTTCGTAGCATCAGTTTTTTTTTACCTGATGACGCTTAAAAATAATAGTATAGACATCAGATACTTTAAGGTTTTTTATTTGAGTCAGATGGTTTGGCAAATGTCTGACGCTATTAGATATAGTTTACATCCTTCATTGATAGGCTCGCTTTTTTATCAAATCAATGTGGTTTTTTTCACCGTTCCAGCTTTGATCGTGTTACTCACGACCTATATACAATTCTTATACTTGTTTTTGGGAAGTCCATTTGAAAAGGAGCGTAAGATAGTATTGTATGTCGTTATCGTTGGTGCATTAGTTTACTTTGGAATAAATGTTTGGAATGAATTCTTTAATGGAAGCGATCTATTGATATTCACATTTTCAGGATTTTTATTTGGTTTGATCACCAATTTTTGGGTACTGATATTGGGATTGCGAAAATGGCATTATTACAAAAAAAGAAATAATGCCAAAGCTTCAAATGGAAATTTATTCATGGCCATAGTTAATGTTTTATTTGTAACAGGTTGTCTATTGGCATTGATATTTGACTTTTACACACCAGCCGGATATTGGTCTTATTTTATTTTTATATGGTTTGGCAACTTCCTGGAAGTCATCGTATATATCAACTATGCTGCAGTACAAACGACGGTAAAAACCAAGCTCATCGGCTTTACGCTGGTAGTACAGATCATGGTACTCATGGCGATCTCATTGATTTTCTATCCACTCCTGCCACCCACAGAGGTAGATTTGACATTGACATACCAAACAGGTATGTACAAAATATTGGGAATCATCATCATATCCGTCATTATACTCTATGTAGTCTTCCCAAAAATCATTTATCTGACCATCACAAATCCATTGGAACAATTGCTAAAAGGAGTCCAAAATGTGAATAATGGAGACCTATCCACCACGGTAGATATTTCACAAAATGATGAGGTAGGCATACTTACCAAAAATTTTAACATCATGACGTCTTCACTGCTCCTCTCTCAAGAAAAATTGGTGGATTACGCCAATACACTTGAACATAAAGTGACTGAAAGAACCATCCAGTTGCAAGAATCTTTGGATAACCTAAAGTCCACACAATCATTGCTCATCCAGTCAGAAAAACTTGCGTCATTGGGAGAATTGACAGCCGGTATCGCTCACGAAATACAAAATCCGCTCAACTTTATCAATAATTTTTCTGAAGTGAGTCTGGAAATGATAGACGAGATAAAGGAAGAAAGAGAAAAACCACAAGATCAAATTGAACATTCGCTTATAGACGAACTATTTGATGACATTAGTGAAAATCTTAAAAAAATTAAGAATCATGGCTTTCGTGCCGAGAGTATTGTAAAAGGTATGTTGCAACACAGTCGAATGAGCACAGGACAAAGAGAGAAAACAGATATCAACAATTTAGTGGATGAATACTTTAGATTAGCGTATCATGGTCTAAGAGCAAAAGACAAAGGATTCAATTCAATATTAAAGCCATCGTACGACAAAAAAATACAAAAGATTGAAATTGTGCCCCAAGATATCGGAAGAGTAGTGCTCAATCTATTTACCAATGCATTTTATGCTGTCAACGAACGTAAAAAACAGGAAGCTCATGACCTTCTTAAAGTCACAAATGGACAAGAAGAGTCAAAAGACAAGTACGAACCTTGTGTGGAAGTAACAACAAAATGGAGGACTAAACGTACAGAATCAGGAGAAAATCAGGAATGGATAGAAATAAAAGTTAAAGACAATGGGTTGGGTATTCCACAAAACATTTTAGAAAAGATATTTCAACCGTTTTTTACAACAAAACCAGCTGGCCAAGGCACAGGCTTGGGCTTATCATTAAGCTATGATATAGTCAAGGCTCACAGAGGGCAACTTACTGTCAAAACAGAAGTAAATCACGGTACCGAATTTACCATAATGCTACCAGCAGAGTAATGTTGATAGCTTGATGGGGCTTCTAAAGCGCCGTTTATTGTTTTTGAATAACCATAAAAACATTTAATAACCTAAATAAAGTGTTAATAAATTTCTGTATTTTTACACTAATAACCAATGAACCATGAAAATACTCGTAGTTGATGATGAACAAGATGTTAAATTATTATTTGAGCAGAGATTTAGGAAAGAAATAAGAGAAGGATTGATAGAAATAGCATTTGCTTTTTCTGGTGAAGAAGCTTTGGCCTATATGCTTGAATATAATCATGAAGTTGTTTTGATATTGTCAGATATAAATATGCCAGGGATGAGTGGTCTTGAGCTTCTAAAACAAATAAAACTGAAGTACAATCAACCACCACCTTTGGTCATGATGATCACCGCATATGGCGATGAAGAAAATAGAAATATCGCCATGGCATTAGGTGCCAATGATTTCCTCACCAAACCACTAGATTTTTCGGGACTCAAGGAAAGGTTAAAGCATTTAAAAACATGACAAAAATACTCGTTGTAGATGATGAGTCTGATCTTGAGGTATTAATTAAACAAAAGTTCAGAAAAAAAATCAGAGATCAGCAATATGATTTCTTTTTCGCTGAAAACGGTCGCCATGCCTTAGAACAATTGGCATTGATACCTGACATCGATATTGTATTGAGTGATATCAATATGCCTGAGATGGATGGACTCACCCTGTTGACCAAAATTGCTGAAAAGCACCAAATCCTAAAAGCTGTCATCATTTCCGCATATGGGGATATGGACAATATAAGGGTAGCGATGAATCGTGGGGCTTATGATTTTATCACAAAACCAGTAAATTTTGAAGACCTTGAGTTGACTTTGGAGAAGACCATTGCACATGTAAGAGTACTGAAAGAGACCATCGCAGCTGTCAAAGAAAACAATATATTGAAAATGTATGTGGACGAGACTGTGTTGAATTTTATGAGCGGACGTGATTTCGAGTCATCGCTTCATAAGAGTGAAAATATAGAAGCTACCGTCGCTTATATAGATATATGCGAATTTACTGCCATCAGCGAAAGAGAGTCTCCAAATACAGTAGTCAATTTGTTAAATAAGATTTTTGATGTCATGGTTCATGAAATCATTGATCAAAATGGTATCATTGACAAATTTATGGGCGATTGTGTCATGGCTGTATTCAAGGGTGATCATCATGAAGTCAGAGCCATCGAAGCATGTAGAAAGATCATGCAAAAATTAAAATTGATGCCTGTACAAGACGGAATGTCACATAAAATTAAAGTATCCATTGGTGTCAATAGTGGTGAAATGGTCTCTGGCAACATTGGATCTTCTACACTCAAAAGACTCGATTTTACAGTCATAGGTGACACCGTCAATACAGCACAGAGACTACAGTCTCTTGCCGGGCCTAACCAAATATATATTAATGAAGCAAC
>JBATLS010000303.1:0-4367 GCA_049289435.1 Saprospiraceae bacterium
AGCCATTTATTTTTGGCTAAAGCCAAATAATATTTGCATTTATTGTCCACTGGCTAAAGCCAATGGCAATTGAATTTGATATTTTCAACGCAAATATAATTGCGAGAAGTCTGGTATTCTGGATTTATGATTTACGAAATACGATTTACGAAATACGAAATACGAAATGTGCTTGCCTGAAATAGCCTGACAGATTATTGAATATAAAACCTAAAATAATTCTAACTGACAAGGGTTCACTTTTATTTTATTTA
Organism: Saprospiraceae bacterium; assembly: GCA_049289435.1. Taxonomy (GTDB): domain Bacteria; phylum Bacteroidota; class Bacteroidia; order Chitinophagales; family Saprospiraceae; genus OLB9. The sequence goes on from JBATLS010000303.1 coordinate 255, forward strand.
TTGTAAATACATCCGATAGCTATCAGAAGTAAATCCAAAATTCAAAATCGTGCTCCATACTTCAGTGGCATTTGAAATAATCAAATGGTTCCAGGCATTCGTGGCATTTGTATAGCGACTTGCAAGCTGTGGAGCCAAATCTGCTGATCAATTCAGTATCAAAACTCTTACATTGAGGACATTGGACTCTCGGCATCTCACCAGAGATAAATGAGGTATCTGTCGTCTTTTGAGCAGGAGGCGAGATGCCATAATCCATCAATTTTTGTCTTCCGGCTTCCGTAATCCAGTCAGTTGTCCATATGGGTTCTATCAGTGAGATCACTTCTACATCATAGATATGATGCTCTTGAAGTGCTGCCTTGATATTGACAGTAATCATATCCATAGCTGGACAACCATTGTAAGTTGGTGTGATAAAGACTTTGACAGAATGGCCATCTTTTGCTACTTCTATGTCTTGCAAGATGCCCAGATCTTGTATGGTCACCACTGGAATTTCAGGATCTGTCACTGAAGCCAGTATGTCGAATATCTCTGATTTCGTCATGGGTCAGTATTGTATAATGGAATAGTATCCCCATAATATCTATGGAAAAGTATGGCCCACAGCTTACCAATGATTATGCCGAGCAGGCTGCCTGCGATGACATCCAATGGAAAATGCACGCCTACATACACTTGTGCAAAAGCAATACTTCCCGCCCACAGCCATAGCCAGTTTCGGATTTTCCTAAATTTAAAACCTAAAGTTAGCACCAGAAATGTTGCAATGGCAAAATGATTGGCAGCATGCGAAGATGTAAAACTGTATCCTGATCCGCACGGCACCCTTGAGATGGCTTGTATGGATGTAGTATTGCAAGGCCTGATGCGTTTTACCGAATACTTGATCGCCCGGGAACTCACCAAGTCTGAAGTCGATACCGTCAGCAAAATAAAGATCACTATCCAGTATGCCCTTCTCCCAAAATTGATAAATATGAAGCCAACAATAAAAATATACAATGGTATCCAAAACATCGAGTTTCGCCACATTGGCAGTAGCCAGTCCAGTATAGGGTTGGAAAGGTCATGATTGATAAAATGAAAAATAGCGATGTCCCAGTGGATCAGGTCCATATTTTATCTGTATAAGAGTGATGTGCAAAATAACAACAATTTGGGTAAATGGTGACAATAAAAACCCAAACCAACGCACTATTTTATCAATCAACGAGAAATTTACGAATATCTGCTGCTAACTTTTTTAAATCAGGCTGGTGAGTGTACATCATATGCCCCGCCTCATAATAAGTCATGGTAACCCGAGATTTCACGATGTCATTTCTGGCAAATGTATATTCTGCATCGAAAAACGGACAGATTAGATCATAATATCCACTGGCGACCAAAACCTTCATTTGCGTATTTCGACGCATGGTTTCGCCAAGTTTTCTGGCTACATTGGGTGTCCATGGTTCCCAGGCCTGATCATCAGACACGGTTCGCCAGCGCCATTTTTTACCGATCTGTCTATTGGAGGTCAGGTAGGGGCGATCCATGCTCACCTTGAGGTCTGTCGCAAAATAATGATTCAAAGCAGCGGTATAAGCGGAACTGATCTGATAAGATGCAGCGTCGCCCAGATGTGGGCTTTCGGACACCTTATCCCCTTCTTCACCTTTGTATCTGCCATCCAATCTTCCGATCGCCAGACCTTCATCCGCCAACAATTGTTTCTGAAATCTAGGTATCAATATCCTTAAATCCGATTGCACGATATAAGTCTTTTTTAGTCCGGTGAAATAGTGCAGTTTACTGGCAATGTTATCTTTTTGAAGATCGCTCAATAGATTGCCCCGATATAAAGCGGGTGTATATACATCATAAGTAAAAGCCCTGCATTCGTCCAAAAAGGAAGTCAATGTCTTGCCGATGCCAGCTTTTTTGTGATACCATGCAGTAGCTGCCATGGCTGGCAAATAAGTCAGGTAGGAAGTGATATTGTCGTGGTCTGACGTAGATCCTGCATAGTCCAATGCTTGTGATATCAGGATCAAGCCATTGAGTGCCATATCCTGACCTCCGCCTTCCAAAGCACTCGCAACTGCTACAGCTCTGGTCGTACCGAAACTTTCACCAGCTATATATTTGGGCGATAACCATCTATGATTTTCTGTCACCCATAGTCTCATAAACTGTGCAATAGACGCAGCATCTTCGTTTAATCCCCAAAAATCTTCCACCTTCCCTTTGCCTACTACACGACTGTATCCCGTCCCGACAGGATCAACAAATACCAGATCGGTCAGGTCTAGGATACCGTCTATGTTTTCTTTCAAGACATAAGGGGCGGCACCATCATCTATATTAGCATCTGAATCCACAGCCACGATCTTAGGTCCAAACATACCCATATGTAGCCACACCGATGCAGAACCCGGGCCACCATTAAATACAAACATAACAGGTCTTGTGGTTAAGTCTGTCACACCATCCTGGCTGTAAGAGACCGACCAAATCGATGCGATAGAATCCCCGTTACTATTTTTTAAAAATGACTCTTTGGCGATGGATGTATAGTTCACTATTTTTCCACCGTTGCTGACTTTACCGTGGGCAGTAAAAGTCTCCAGCTTCGGAATGGGTAAAATGGGCGTCGATTTTTCTTGGCCATTGACACGGTTTGAAACATTCAAAACCAATAATGTCATGATCAAAATAGTGATATTACAGTGCTTCATAAGGTGATATTTTGATGTGGAAAGGTACGGATTATTTTGAGTTTTTCCTTGGATTGTATGATATTTGATTTTTACGATTGACTTAAATTAAGCCAAAAATATTATTTCAATCTTAATCCGCCATTAAATTTCTTTTCGATATTTATAATCAATGGTTGTAGGTAGTTTGAGTCATAGGCGTATCTTCATCACTGCATACTTTGTATAAGATCGGGTCACCCAACAGGTCAGTCAGCAATATTGGTTTTCCATCCAAGAGTACCTGATTATTGACCAATCGAATGCCATGGCTATAATCTACATACCAGTCCACATGCCCACTATATACAGGTTGGATAGGCTTGCCATCTGGTTTGTGCCAACCGTAGATCACCACTTTGTTGGGTGCAGTGGCTATCCGGGCGGAGAGGATGATGTCCTTTTTGATGCCTGCTATCAGATCGCCATTTTTACCGCCCAACTCAGCTTTTTGCTTTTCTATCTCATGATGATGATCTATAAATGTGTTGACTTTCTCATTGATATTTCCCACAGGCATATATGCAACAGGGGGCAATTTTTTGTCAGCCACGGAGTAGATGTGATCACTGATTTTGGCGGTGATGAGCGATGCGCCATAGGCATCGGCCAGTCTTTGCGCTGTATGTGGATTCATAGGAATTCTACAAAAATCTTTGTCATTTCCCACCGAAAGATAGTCAGGCATCACTTCATATATCAGTTCATGTGATGAACCGAGAGCATCGTAAAATGTAGCTTGCAAAGTAGTGGTTTGTCTTAAAAAATCAGGCAGGTTGCCAACTGCCAATGCTTTGTAGATTTCTTCTTCCCTTTCGGCCAACGGCAAAAATGCAATCCTGCGCATAAAGTCAGATCCAGATTCGGCATCTGAAGCCCTTTGTGGTATATTTAGCCTTCGTATGGGTACAATCACTGTATCGGCGATGTAGGGAGTATAAGCGTTTTTACCATAATAGGTATATACTTTTTGGGCATACTTCGTGCCACTCAATATGCTGTGTATAAAACCATTGCGTGCCACCAACGCAGTGTGAAAAATATGTTTGTGAGGGTTAGTTTTTAGGATGATCTCCACATTCTTTTGTCGAGAGGTGTATGTCAGGAGAGAATCATTATTTTTTTCTGTAATGTCGAAATAGGTCGAAAGAAAATTTTTCATCATTTTACTCCTGTACCATGTACCTCCAGTCGGTGACACTATATGTTTTCCATCCAATGTCACGATGCTGTCATTGTAAGCCATGGTTGACAAAAAATGATGTTTACTAGACTTCAACCATTTTACCAACTTAGGGCCATGTATGGTATCTTCGTATCCATAATTGCTATCCAAAAAAGCTATCCTTTTTACATTGTTTGGTATTTG
>JBATLS010000304.1:0-4022 GCA_049289435.1 Saprospiraceae bacterium
TATTTTTACACCTATCTCCTAAGTACTCATGAAGTTACTCTTCCAATATCTCAAAAACTACAAGGCGCTCATTGCATTGGCACTTTTGCTGGCTGCCATCAACCAAACGTTTTCGCTGCTCGATCCATATATATTCGGAAAAATCATAGACAGGTTTGGCAACAAGCCTTCAGAATATATCCAAAGCGAATTTATCAGAGGGGTAGGGATACTCATCCTAGCAGCTATTGGTGTGGCTATGGTCAGTAGAATTGCCAAAGCATTTCAGGATTATGTGACCAATGTCATCATACAGAAATTTGGCGCCAGAGTATATACCGATGGACTCAGACATTCTCTACAGTTGCCATTTCAGCAGTTTGAAGACCAACGAAGTGGGGAAACACTCAATATACTTCAAAAGGTAAGATCAGATTCTGAAAAATTTATTGCCAACTGTATCAATGTACTTTTTGCATCGCTGGTGGGCATCGTGTTTGTGATGATTTATGCTTTTTCGGTAGAGCCAAAATTGGTGTTCATTTACTTTTTTGCTACTTTCCTATTGTTTACATTGACAAACTTTTTGAGTAAAAAGATCAAAGAAATTCAAAAAAACATCATCAAAGAAACCAATGTGCTGGCTGGAGCTACCACAGAAAGTCTCAGAAATATAGAATTGGTCAAGAGTCTGGGCCTGACCAATCAGGAAATAGACAGGCTAAATACCACTACACTAAAGATACTCCAGCTGGAGCTCAAAAAAGTAAGGGGTATCAGGAGCATTAGTTTTGTACAGGGTACGTTTGTCAATTTTTTGAGACAGTCCATCATGTTTTTTTTGTTGTTTTTAATCTTCAAAAACGAACTCACCGTTGGCCAATTGATGACACTCCAGTTTTACAGTTTTTTTGTATTCGGACCCATGCAGGAAATGGGCAATGTAGTGCTTTCATATAGAGAAGCTGAGGCTTCATTGAGCAATTTCAAAAACATACTGAGTTTGCCCATCGAGGAGAAACCTGAGCATCCAGCTGTAATCAATGTCTTGGAAAAATTTTCTTTTGACGATGTCTCTTTCAAACATAAATCCAGCTCTGGCTATGCATTGGAGAATATCCGATTTGAAGTCAACAAAGGCGAAACAATAGCTTTCGTAGGGCCATCAGGATCGGGCAAAACCACATTGGTCAAACTGTTGGTGGGTCTGTATCAGGCCGAAGAAGGACATATCTATTACAACGGACTGGACTCCAAGAGTGTGGATATCGAAGAGGTGAGACATCAGATAGGATTTGTGACGCAAGATACACAGCTCTTTTCGGGCACCATCAAAGAAAATCTCCTTTTTGTCAATCCTAAAGCTACAGATGAAGACATCATCAACGTACTGAATAAAGCAGCGTGTCAAAATCTACTTGCCAGAAGTGATCATGGCATCAACTCGGTGATCGGCGAAGGTGGCATCAAGATATCAGGTGGTGAAAAGCAACGACTTTCGATAGCAAGGGCACTGCTGAGAGACCCAAAACTGATCGTATTTGATGAAGCGACTTCTGCTCTGGACTCTATCACCGAAACTGAAATCACCGAAACCATCAAGACAATATCCTATGGTAAAGATCATATGATGGTTTTGATCGCACACAGACTTTCTACCATCATGCATGCTGACAAAATATTTGTATTGGAGAAGGGCAAAGTCATAGAGACGGGATCGCATGAGGAGTTACTGGACGAAAAAGGGCTGTATTATGCAATGTGGAGACAGCAGATCGGTGAGCGTAAACCTAGCTTTGCGATGGTGTAGAAAGCATAACTTAATAATTACCTACTCAAATGTTTTCCTATATCAATGCTTTGCATTTTGCTAACAATCTAGTGAAATATAATAAGAAGCCTTAAATTTTATTACCTTTGTAAAGATTAGCAAGCAAATAAAATAAAGTGAAGACGACACATAAAATTATTAATGGAGATAGCCGACAGATGAACATTGTTTCTGACAAATCGGTTCATTTGGTCATCACTTCACCACCATATTGGCAACTAAAAGACTATGGTACTGAAAATCAAATCGGATATCACGAAGATTATGAGACCTACATTAACAATCTTAACCTTGTTTGGAAAGAATGTTTTCGAGTCCTTGATGACGGCTGTAGATTATGTGTAAATATCGGAGACCAATTTGCTAGAGCCGTGTACTATGGTCGATATAAAGTAATTCCTATCAGGACTGAAATAATTAAATTTTGTGAAAGTATTGGATTTGATTATATGGGTGCAATTATTTGGCAAAAACAAACCACCACCAATACAACTGGTGGAGCATCATTGATGGGTAGCTTCCCGACACCGAGAAATGGTATTTTATCAATCGACTACGAGTTTATTTTAATTTTCAAAAAGTTAGGTACTTCCAAAAATAAAGTAAGTAAAGAAGTAAAGGAACAATCCAAGATGACGACGGAAGAGTGGAAGGAATATTTTGCTGGTCATTGGAATTTTGGAGGAGCGCGACAAGATGGACACATTGCGATGTTTCCGGAAGAATTGCCTAAAAGACTGATTAAAATGTTTGCATTCAAAGGAGAAACAGTCTTAGACCCATTTATGGGAAGTGGTACAACTTCACTGGCAGCGCGAAATTTAGAAAGAAACTCGATTGGTTATGAAATTAACCCCGAATTTATAGAAATTGTCAAAGACAAATTAAAAATTTATCAGACCGATATTGCGGGTACAACCTATGAATTTTTGACGGACAAAATCAGCATCGACCCTGTATTGGAGTTTGAAAACTTGCCTTATCGATTCGTAGATTTTCAAAATCTTGATAAAAAAATTGATCCAAAAAAATTACAATTTGGTTCAAAAATTGACAAAAATAGTGGACAAAGAGAAGAGTATTTTACGGTAAAAGAAATCATTAGCACAGAACTTATCAGATTAAGTAACGATCTGGTAGTCAGGCTAATTGGAGTTAAAGAAAATAAAAGTGCCAATGGTTCAGCCAAACAATTTCTATATGAGAAGACAAAAAGTCAAAAAGTATTTATGAAATTTGATGCTGTAAAATACGATAGTCAAAATAATCTGATGTGTTATTTGTATTTAAAGAATAAAACACTTCTAAATGCACATTTGATAAAGGAAGGTTTGGCAGAGGCTGATAGTGAGATTGATTTTAAGTACAAAGACAAATTTTTGAGCCTTTCAAATGCAAGATATGACAAATAACTTTTGTTACAAACAAGACCATATTCAAACCATGCTACAAAATTTAAACAATAGTTAATGGACAAGGAATGGATAAGTGGTGCAGATGATAAAAACCTGAAATTCAAACGTGAAACCCTCTTGAATTATGGTTTAAATAGATAGGGCTTAAATAAAGCTTATAGTGTTGGGTCAACTTCTGAGCTCATACGAACTTGTGCACCAATAAGTTATGAAGAGTGGGAGCGTTTTTACTTTTCGAATGCAACCCAAAAAAAGAAAAACGGACAACCTATAACAAGAGCATATATCACAGGCTTGGGTCAAACTTTATATCTAAAACTTACAGAAGTCGTTCAGAAGGAATTACTCTCTATCACAGAAGAGGAGTGTATAGATTATGCTTATAACCTTGTATTGAATAGAACTTATGAAGGTTATGTAACAGAAATTGAAACTATTTACGGTCAGTTGGAAGGGGCACTTGGTGTGACAATCGATCCTGCACCTGACAGTTGGGATAGAAGATATAGCGTTGATTTTTTTATTCCAATAGGTAAAAAACGTATTGGATTGCAAATTAAACCGATCGCTTCCGGACTGGCATTAAATCAATATCAATGGATTGAAATGCACTCCATCAACCACAAAAAATTTGAGCGTGATTTTGGTGGTAAAGTATTTTTTATATATTCTGTAAAGAGTTCAGGAAAGAAAAAAAGAATTTACAATATAGAAGTCATCGAACATATAAATGCTGAAATTCATAGACTGAGCAGTTAAATATTTAGCACTCATAGCAGGATAATGGAGTCATTGTG
>JBATLS010000305.1:0-7881 GCA_049289435.1 Saprospiraceae bacterium
GGAGTGGACTCATAATTGAATTTCTTTTGACTAAAAAAATATTTTTTTATAGTAGCCTGTGGCACTTTCATGTAAATGGACGGTTTTGTTATACACATGTTTTGTTAAAATGAGCCATTGAAATCGATAAATTTTACTACTTTTGCTGCCTTTTATAATTCTCTTCCCTCTATTTAGATAAACAATTCATGTATTACGTAAGAGATATATCCGTCAAATATGGCGAAAGAATACTACTGGATGAAGTCAGTTTTATGATCAGTCCAAGGGAGCGTATAGGTCTTATCGGTCGCAATGGCGCAGGCAAGTCAACCCTTCTGAAAATCATCGCAGGACAAAGCAAGCCTGATGAAGGCATATTGGAATTTCCTTCCAAAACGACCATTGGCTATCTCAGACAAGAATTTGAGCTCAACGAATCTCAGACGGTCATGGATGAAGCAATGTCATGTCACGAAGAAGCACTGGAGTTGCAGAGCCAATTGGATCTGCTCAATGTGGAGTTGACCCAAAGAGAAGATTATGAGAGTGACAGTTATATGCGCATGTTGGAAGACTTGGCTTCCTTGACAGGGAGGTTGGAGCATTTTGATATTTCATCATTGGAAGTGGAGACGATCAAAATCCTAAAGGGATTGGGTTTTGAAGATAAGGACTTGCCCAGAAGAGTCTCAGAGTTCAGCGGTGGGTGGAAAATGCGTATTGAGCTCGCTAAGCTCCTCCTTCGTAAGCCTGAATTGTTGATGCTCGATGAACCCACCAATCACCTGGACATAGAGTCCATCATCTGGTTAGAAAATTATTTGATTGATTATCCATTTACCGTCATTGTGATATCGCATGATATTCAGTTTCTTGAAAACGTTGCCAATAGAATCATAGAAGTAGAAGTCGGCAATGTCAACGATTACAAACTCAGGTACAGCAAATTTCTAGAAGAAAAGGAAAAACAGAAGACCATTCAGCAATCAGCCTACGAGAACCAACAACGAGATTTGGCCCAAAAAGAAAAGACCATCAATCGTTTTATGGCAAAAGCCACCAAGACCAAGATGGCTCAAAGTATGAAAAAGCAACTGGATAAAGTAGAAAGAATTGAAGCACCCGTGGAGTTAAGCAAGGCGATGCAAATTCGTTTTGCGGAGATTCCGAGATCAGGTAGAGATGTGATCAAGACTGTGAGCGTATCCAAATCATTTGGCGATAAAAAGGTATTTTCTGATATCGATATTACGATTGAGCGAGGGGATAGGGTAGCCTTTGTCGGTCAAAATGGTCAGGGTAAGACTACGATGGCTAAGATCATGGCCGGTTTGCTGCCTGCCACAGGGGGTCATGTAGAGACTGGATCAAATATGTATTTATCTTATTACGCACAAAATCAATCAGAATTACTGGATTTGAAAAGTACCGTGTTGCAAGTGATGGAAGATAAGGCACCTGAAGAAATGAGGTCAAGAGTCAGAAATATATTGGGTTCATTTTTGTTTTCGGGGGATGATGTAGAGAAAAAAGTGTCAGTACTCTCAGGAGGCGAGCGAGCGAGATTGGCCATGGCTTCATTGATCATGAGACCTTGCAATTTTTTGATCCTGGATGAACCTACCAACCATTTGGATATTTATAGTAAAGAAATACTCAAAAATGCACTTAAGTCCTACGAAGGGACACTTTTAGTCATATCGCATGACCGGGAGTTTTTAGCAGGATTGACATCCAAGGTGGTAGAATTTAAAGATGGCAGTACCAAAGAATATTTAGGTGACATTGAGTATTTTCTGGATAAAAAGAAAATGGACAATATGCGCTCTGTGGAGTTGCAGGTAACTGACGTGCAAGGCGATCATACTATATCATCGGGAAGTAAAAAACCAGATTCGGAAGAAGCCAGAAAAATGAAGAAATTGATTCAAAATGTAGAAAGAGACATCACCAAACTAGAAAGTGAGATGGGTCTGTTAGAAATGAAGCTTTCAGAACCAGAGTTTTACAACAATCCTCACTTCATGGAGACCAATAAAAAGTATAAAACACTTCAGGATGCCATCGAAGCCAAGATGAATGAATGGGAGACACTGTCATTTCAAGTGGAGAGTATTTAGTTTTAATATCTATTTTTGAGTCTGCTAATATTTGGCTATTTCAATGGTCTGTAGTTCAGATTTCTGCAATAGAGATTTCACTCAAGTTTGCGAAAGAATGATTCAGTCATGCCCCTAACCAACAATTTGTAAATACCGAACTCACATGAATCTATTTCTTCAGTTTGAACGAATTCAGAAATTTGTCCATGTCAGGGTTCAAGCTTTTTTCTGAAAGGGTAAACACCTGAATCGCATAAAATCGGTCATTACACAATATCATTCTCCCTTTTACGACGGCTTTATTCCCATTATAAGCGGCTCTGTATATGACACCTTGGTGATTTCCATATGGTTGTTCTGATTGATATACCAGTTGGCCATTCAGGTCTCCAATATTGGCGTCTATGCTCGTATCAAAAAGTTCCTTGATCAGATCAGTGCTATCCGAATGAAAAGTGCCTTCTGGGTAATCAACATATGAAACCGTGTAAAGATAATTGGGATCACCATCAGTACTTTGGTAGAGCCAGGTGACAGGATGCATGTATCCGACATCGGTCAGTATTTTCTTTTCTCCACTTTTCATGCTGCCAGGTACAAATACTTCAAACGATTGGCCAGGGGGCGAAAATATTTGCCATTTTGTGGCGTCTTGACCATGAAGGAAACCAGTAGAAAAACAAGAAATAAGAGCAAAAATATATACGATGGGGCTAAAACAAAAGAAATACTTTTTAATAGACGACAAAATACTAAAATTTTATATTTTTTTAAATCACAACTTTGTAAGCTAAACGTATTTTCAGTAACTCTGTAAATGATAAGTTGAAAATTAATATTTATTTAACACTAACTTTCATTTTTGATTTTTTTGCATTTCTTTCAGAATTTCTTCGTCACTCTTCCCCAAATTATTGAGCAAAAACCTGACATCTTTGGCCAAAGAATCTTGTGGGTGATTCAATAGGAATTTTTCATACAGCAATTTTGCTTCTGCTGGTCTTTTGAATTCTGAATCCATCGCAAATCCTTTGAGAAATAAAGCTAAAGGCGCTTTTTCATACTTTGGAAAGTAGCTGTATATCCAGTCATACAAGCTCATCATTTTTGGATAAGACCTGAGTGCTCTTGCCATTTCTGCTGCTCTGAAAAGATACTCCGGAGTCTGTGTATCTTTTGGAAATGCTAAAGCATATGATTCACACATATCTATATATAAAGAGGTACTTTGTTCGTTTATACCATTTTCACCCGGGCTTTCGAATATATCTTGCGCTGCACTTTTGAAATATTCATCCATCTTATTTTGAGTAGGTATGATATATTTTTCAGCTTCTGATACATGTTCATCATTGGGATATCTGCTTTTGTAACCACTATACAAAATGGAGGCTGATTCTTTATTGCCCTTATCCATGACTGAAGTAGCCAATTGCCACAATATATCTTTGGCTGTGGGACTATCTGGATTTACTTTGAGTAGCTCTGTCTGAAAGATAGGTACCAGGTTTTGTTTCTCCGGACTACTGCAAAGCTGTATGGCTTTATTCAATAATTTTTCTTTTTGTTGGGCGTTTTCCGAATCAACTACCGCTTTTCCTATGGCCTGTATGAGTTTGTTGAAGGTCGAATCAGTTTTTGTCTTGGCGTACTCTTTTTCTAATAATACTATGCCATCAGACACACTTTGATCTGCATGTTCATTTTTGCATGATACAAAACCTAAAACTAAGAATGCGAATATTAGATATTGATTCATCATCTGACTGGTGTTAAAGATTGATAATTATGTTATTAATGTTTATGAATGCTTTTTTTTGATCTTATCAATGATGAAAATAACATTCATTTAAAAATATGTGTATTAAATTGCGGACAAATATACTACAAAAGATTGGCTCATCTGTTATTTCGACCAATGGTCGGGATATATAAGGGTCATAAAGTACATCTTTTATAATGTTTAGTCAGTTTTTTAATGTCCTTGCAACTTTAAGAATGCCTACAACTTGTGCTCAGTTATTATTATTGGACATCGACGCAAAACAAAGTGAAATTTATATTATATTTGAGCGATATTATTTTCCTAACCTGAATTCAAATCATCGTGAAATCTTCATCCTTAACAGCAATAATTATTTTCATGACGCTCAGTTTTAACTCCTTAATAGGACAATCAGACTTCAATTATCAACAACCTGACCAACAAATCCTTGATCTGGCAGATGCAAAACCAGCACCTGCCATCAGACTGAAAGATGATGCAACTGCCGCTGTGTTGATGTATCGCAATATGTTTAAGAGTATCGAAGAGATGTCAGCACCCGAAATGAAACTTGCGGGTATAAGGGTCAACCCAATCACCAACTCACCAAGCCGGGGTATCAACTATACAGATGTGAAAATCCTGACTGTGAGCACAGGAAAGGAACATCAAGTGACAGGACTGCCCATACACGGGAAATATACCAATTTTTTGTGGTCATATGATCAAAAAATGATGGCTTTTACCAATACTGTTAGCACTGGTGTGGAACTTTGGCTGCTGGACATTGACAGCAAAAAAGCAAATAAACTGACTGACCCAGTCATCAATGACAATGTTGGAAATTCTTTTGTATGGGATCGGGATAACAAAAGTTTGATCGTCAAAATATTGCCTAAAAATAGAACTAATATTATTGATGCACGCACCACCACGCCTACTGGCCCCGTGATTTCTGAAAACGATGGTCAAAAAGCACAAAACAGAACATACCAGGACCTGTTGAAAAATCCAATAGATGAGCAAAATTTCGAGACACTGGTCTCCTCTGAATTGGTCAGGATCGATGTTTCTGGTAAAATGACACCTTTTAGACCAGTGGCACTATATGTGGGCATGGGTTTTTCGCCAGACGGAAATTATATGTTGACTTATGAAATTAAGAGGCCATATTCTTACATTGTGACCTACGATCGATTTCCGATGGATATAGAAGTTGTTGACAAAAGTGGGAAATATATTAAGACATTTTTGAAAATGCCACTGACTGAAGAATTGCCAAAGGGCTTTATGGCGGTGCGCACTGGGCCGAGGAGTTTGCAATGGAGATCTGACAAACAAGCGACACTATGTTGGGTCGAAGCCTTGGATGGTGGTGATCCTGCAGTCCATGTGGAGCAAAGAGATGCTGTATTTGTTCAAAATGCTCCCTTTACCGAAACACCTGCTCTGATAGCCAAGACCAAAGAAAGATTTGCGGGCATCATGTGGGGCAATGACCAAACAGCAGTGCTCAATGAAAGATGGTGGAATACCCGAAATTCGAGGGTACTGGTATTCAATCCATCAGAACCATCGATTGCTCCGCGACTATTTATGGAAAGAAATTATCAGGACAATTACTCAGACCCAGGTGCTTTCGTCATGTCAAAAAATCAGTTTGGACTGAATGTCCTTGATTTGACAGATCAGCAATTACATACCATAGGCGACGGATTTTCTAAAGCTGGCAAATTTCCATTTGTAGATAAATATAGCATCGCTGATTTTAGTAAAACAAGAATCTACCAAAGCAATGAGACACAAAGACTAGAAGATCTCATATCTGTGATTGACATCAAAAAAGGTCTGTACCTGACCAGATTGGAATCTAAAAACGAATATCCCAATTTTTATATTCGAAATATTAAAGATAATGGACTCAAGCAAATCACCAGAAATCCAAATCCATTTACCATCCTGGACAATGTACACAAGGAGGTCATCCGCTACAAAAGAGAGGATGGTGTTGAGTTGTCAGCCACTTTGTATCTTCCGGTAGGCTATGACAAAACCAAAAAAGAAAAATTGCCTATGATAATGTGGGCATATCCTACAGAGTTCAAAGATAAGGCAAGCGCTGGGCAGGTGACCGCCAATGCCAATGAATTTACTTTCCCTTCATACGGATCTCCAATTTATTGGCTCAATAAAGGGTATGTAGTACTGGACGACGCTTCATTTCCGATCATTGGTGAAGGTGATAGTCAACCAAATGATACTTTCGTACCACAATTGGTGGCCAATGCCAAAGCAGCGATTGATGCTGTGGATCAATTGGGATATATTGATAGGTTCAAAGTGGCTGTAGGCGGCCATTCTTACGGAGCTTTTATGACAGCCAATCTATTGACACATTCTGATCTTTTTGCTGCAGGTATCGCGCGTAGTGGTGCTTACAATCGCACCTTGACACCTTTTGGATTTCAAGCTGAAGAGAGAAGTTATTGGGAAGCTCCGGAAGTATATGACGCAATGTCACCATTTCAGAATGCAGACAAGATGAAGTCACCTCTCCTGATGATACATGGAGAAGAAGACAACAACTCAGGTACCCACACCATGCAAAGTGAAAGATATTTTAATGCTTTGAAAGGCCTGGGAGCTACTACTAGATTGGTCATATTACCAAAAGAAAGTCATGGATATGCAGCCAGAGAGTCCATCTTGCACATGTTGTGGGAACAGGATCAGTGGTTGGATAAATACGTCAAAAATCGCAAAAAAGATGTTCAACCATAATTAACCAACTAATAATAGTCATGAAATAGACCGCACATATGGGTTTAATTATTTTTTTACCGTTCAATTAAAAAACCATTTTAGATAGATGAGAGTATTATATTTTGTAGGATTTTTGATATTGCAAACAGCATTATCTGCTCAAAACCAAAGCCTTGCCTTGCTTAAGAGCGGTCCGATGATGGGGCCAGTGACGCTGAGAGATGCGGCCATTTGGGTGCAAACCACCAAAGAAGCGGATGTACAAATCCTGTATCGCTCCAAAAATAGTAAAACTACCTTTGAAAAGTCAATGACCGTCAGGTCAAAGGGTGAAGACGGATACACCTGTACCATTCACCTTGTTGACCTAAAGCCATCGACTAAGTACGAGTATCAGGTGTTGATCAATAAAGTGGCTGTAAAAAGAAATTACCCTTTGGAATTTGTGACCCAGACACATTGGCAATACAGAACAGATCCACCTGATTTTTCTTTCATTGCGGCCTCCTGTTTTTATATCAATGATACAGAGTATGATAGGCCAGGGGAGTCTTATGGAAATGGTTATGGTATTATCAAAAGTATGTACGACACTAAACCAGATTTTATGGTCTGGTTGGGCGACAACACTTACCTGAGAGAAGGCGATTTCGAAAGCAGGTCTGGGATTTACTACAGGCAGGCACATACCAGAGCATTGCCTGAGCTACAGCCATTTTTGGCATCCCAGCCACACTATGCGATTTGGGACGACCACGACTATGGACCTAATGATTCGGACTGGACATATCCACTCAAACACCACAGTTTGGATGCCTTCAAAGATTTTTGGCCGTCGGAGTCTTATGGTGCAGGTCATACAGAAGGGGTGACCAATGGTTTTGCCTGGAACGATTGTCAGTTTTTTATGCTGGACAATCGGTGGTATCGGTCAGTAGAGACAGAAAATGGCACCATCTTGGGCGAGCAGCAGAAATACTGGCTAAAAGAATCACTACTCAGCAGCAAAGCTACTTTCAAATTTGTTGCGGTGGGTGGACAGTTGCTCAGCGATGCCAAAGTGTATGAAAATTTTGCCAATTATCCAGAGGAGAGACAGGAAATCATAGATTATATAGATGACCACAATATCAAAAATGTCATATTCCTGACTGGAGATAGACATCACTCCGAAATCACTAAGCTGAAGACACCCAAAGGCAATGTGTATTATGACATCACCTCATCAGCGATCACTTCTGGTACAGGCATGCACGACGAACCCAATAC
>JBATLS010000306.1:0-2887 GCA_049289435.1 Saprospiraceae bacterium
ATATAGCTCCCATGCCTACCACGGGGCAACCAGTAGGAATCTCTGCCAAAACGAAGTCGCTTCCAGTATCTCAGGTAGCCAGGGATGCAGGTTACAATCTTCACTGGTCTGGTGATAGTAAAAAACTCCATTGGACACTTGGCAACGAGTATTTTACTGAAAGTCTGGATAGACGATTTTTGTTTCTTGGTGGGGGCTTAGATACCATACCACCGATAGATACCACGGGTCAAAAGATCATACTCAAAGTTAAAGCTGATAAACCTTCTGGCAAAATAGCACTCAAAGGCGCCAATCTGATCACTATGGAAAATGATAAAGTGATCAAAAATGGAGTAGTCATCATCAAAAACAATATCATAAAATATGCAGGTCCTGCCAGTGGTGCTAAAATAGACGGCAATACAAAAGTCATCGATATGAAAGGTAAAACCATCATGCCTGGCCTTATAGATGTACATGCTCATCTGGGTGCATTCAGAGATGGCATCAGTCCACAAAAACACTGGGAATACTATGCAAATCTGGCATATGGTGTCACCACCACCCACGACCCTTCGGTCAATAGTGAGATCACTTTTGCTCAGTCAGAAATGGTAAAAGCAGGTTCGCTGGTAGGGCCTAGGATATTTTCGACGGGCACAATACTATATGGTGCCGATGGAGATTTCAAAGCAGAGATCAATAGTCTCGAAGACGCCAAATCTGCACTTCGCAGGACGCAGGCACTCGGAGCATTTTCTGTCAAATCATACAATCAACCACGTCGTGAGCAACGTCAGCAAGTGATAGAAGCCGCCAGACAATTAGGTATCAGAGTCGTGCCAGAAGGAGGATCTTTCTTTTTTCACAATCTGAGTATGGTCGCAGATGGGCATACAAGTGTTGAACACAACATACCAGTGGCACCACTATATGATGATGTGATCCAGTTTTGGTCCAACACAAAGACAAGCAATACACCCACGCTCATCGTCAACTATGGGGCTGTGACCGGGGAATACTATTGGTATCAAAATACTGAAGTTTGGAAAAAAGAAAAATTGCTCAAATATACGCCTCGTCCAATCATCGATTCGAGATCTCGACATCGTACCATGGTGCCACAAGAAGAATATGAAAATGGCCACATACTCACTTCCAAATCGCTCAAAAAACTTGCAGACAAAGGTGTCAATATCAATCTTGGTGCACATGGGCAATTGCAGGGACTTGGGGCACACTGGGAGTTGTGGATGCTTCAGCAAGGTGGCATGTCCAATTACCAAGCACTCCAATGTGCTACGGTCAATGGTGCAGCACTCTTAGGCATGGAAGCCCAATTAGGCACTCTAACAGCTGGTAAACTGGCAGATCTCATCATCATTGACGGAAATCCAATGGAAGACATTCGTAAAACAGAAAATGTTGTCTTTACCATGATCAATGGCCGGTTGTATGATACTTCTACGATGAACGAAATCGGTAATACTGACAAAAAACGCACCAAATTCTATTGGGAGTTGGATGGTAGTGGATTGGCATTTCCCTTTCATAGTGAGACCAACGGTTTTATGCCTGTGAGGTGTTCTTGTGGATTGTAAGCAAGGATATTAGGTCATTATTTATGCTGAATATACCCATATGATTTAAAACAATCATCTACAGTAAATAAGTGGTTGGCTATTTATGCGGCAATCCACCCTTAACCCCTTTTTAACCAAAATTATATTCACTTTATCAATGTCTTAACACAGCTACGGGTCTGATACTCGTTTTAGAAGTGTAAAAGAAAAGATGTCAATGGGCATCTTGTTGTAATTTCAAAACACTTTAAAAACAATGTATCATGAAAAAATTAAGCTCTCTTCATATCGCAACCATCTTGCTTTGCTTTGCATTTTCAGCAAATAGTCAAATCTCCGTAGGAGTAAAAGTCGGCGCAAATATGGCAGACACAAGAGTAGATGGTTCTTTGCAAAACTTAGCCCCCAACCAAACGACATTTGCTGGTTATACTTTCGGGGTCATTGCCGATATACCTGTGATCAATCAGTTTTCATTCAGACCCGAGCTCAATTATATCCAGAAAGGATTTACAGTAGCACAATCATTTGATGTAGAGATCATTGGAATAGATATGCCCATTGGTGCCAAAGCCCGCACCAGAATCAACTACGTCGAGATGCCGCTACTCATGAAGTACAACTTAGGAAATGAAACGGCCAAGGCATATATCATCGCCGGACCCAATGTATCTTATGCTGCCAATGCCGAGCTTAGACCAGTCGCATCCCTGCTGATAGATTTCAATTTGCCAAGTATAAACATTGATCTGGGCAACAATATTTACAACAGATGGGAACTCTCTGGTACGTTGGGTGCAGGTGGAGAAGTCAAAGCTGGAAATGGAAAAATATTTGCTGACGCCCGATACAACATAGGTTTTACCAATATGCTCAACAATCCTGTGGTCGATCTCAGACTAAAAAATCAAGGCTTCAATCTTTCTGCAGGATACGCATATACATTCTAAAAAAAAATTGATTGGTTTCTATATAGCCGTATTCAAAGTAGATTGTATACGGCTATATTATTTGTAGCTCGAAAATATATAATTTACATATTCAACAGAAGCAGTATCGTATTTCACATTAATATTGTTTGATACAAATTTTTCCAACGAAAATATGGGTAAAGCTCCATTACAAGAACTTCTGAAATATTTTTGAACTGATGTTGTATCAGTCAATTTTTTTGTAGCCAATATAAATTCATTACAAATATATATTTCTCTGAAGCTATTATTAATATACATTCCTTCATTTAATCTATTACCTATCAGTTCATAATCAATGGTCAGGATATTCCTTAGCATCAATTTATCTCTTTGAGGACTGATGCTATC